>CAZXRB010000027.1:15916-42046 GCA_964642845.1 uncultured Nitrospira sp. | reverse complement strand
CACCGGTCGAACACCCGGCAGAGGAACTTCCCGTACGCCTTGGGGTCCGGCGAGTACGGCGCCAGCACGTTCTCCCCCGGATGCTGCGGATCGGGAATGTCTGCCGGGCTCCATCCAAAGTGAGCAAACTCCGCTCTGCGGCCCTGCCGGACCGCCTCGACCAGCGCCGGGTCACTGTGCTCGATGAAATATTGAAACGGCGCCGTCTCCCCGTATTCCTCCCCCATGAACAACAGCGGGATATTCGGCGACAGCAGCACGGCGGCCGCGACGGCTTTCAAGGCCTCGGCGGGCAGCTGGGCCGACAACCGGTCGCCGACCGCCCGATTCCCGATCTGGTCGTGGTTTTGCGCGAAGACGACGAACTGGTGCGCCGGCCGGCCCTCCGACGAGTTGCCGTGCCGCCGTCTGCGTGAACGGGAGTACTGTCCCGAGTAAACGAATCCCTTCCGGATGGCGGTCGCGAGTTGATCCAGTGTGCCGAAGTCCTCGTAGTAGCCTCTCCGCTCCCCGGTCACGACGGTGTGGAGCGCGTGGTGGAAATCGTCGTTCCATTGCGCATCCAAGCCGTATCCGCCCTGCGCCGTAGGAACGATCAGCCGGCTGTCGTTCAAGTCGCTTTCCGCGATGACGTGGACCGCGCGCCTCAGCTGCCGCGCCTCGGCATGCACGGCTTCGGCCAGCTCTTGAAGAATATGCACGGCGCTGAAATCGTAGATCCCGTGCACGGCGTCCAGCCGGAGCGCATCGAGGTGATACTCCGTCACCCAATACAGGGCGTTGCTGAGAAAGAAGTGCCGGACCTCGTCGCTGTCCGGGCCGTCGTAGTTGATCGCTTGACCCCACGGGGTCCGGTAGCGGTCGGTAAAATAGGGACCGAAGCAGCCCAGGTAATTTCCTTCCGGGCCCAGATGGTTGTAGACGACGTCGAGAATGACGGCCAGACCCTGCGCGTGACAGGCATTGACGAGGGTCTTGAGCCCGTCGGGTCCTCCGTAGCTGGCCTGCGGTGCAAAGGGATAGACCCCGTCGTAGCCCCAATTGCGGGCTCCGGGAAATTGGGCGACCGGCATCAACTCAATCGCTGTGACGCCAACCTCGTGCTTCAAGTAGTTCAGATGAGCAACGACGGCCTCGAACGTGCCGGCGGCCGAGAACGTCCCCGTGTGGAGTTCGTAGATGATCAGATCTTCAAGGGGCACTCCCCGCCATTCATGGTCGGTCCATCGAAAGGCGTTGGGGTCCACGACGGCGGAAGGTTGGTGAACGCCGTCAGGTTGCCATCGCGAGGCGGGATCAGGTCGATGTGTCCGTCCGTCCAAGACATAGTGGTACCGGGCGCCGGGGCCGATGCCGGATACGGTGCCCTCGAAGTAGCCGCGTTCGCCTCGCTCCAGCGCCACCGGACCTTCTCGTGCCTCGGAGACCTGTACAGACACACGGTCCGTGTGGGGAGCCCACACTCGGAACCGGACGGTCGAGGGATTCAGCACCGTGGCGCCAAGATCCAGCCGCCAGCCTGCTTCATGGGATCGCAGCATCGCGCGTTTCCTTTCCTCGCAGTCTGCCAGATGGGAGCCGCTTGCGCCAGCCGCCGGAACCTTGCCCGCCCTCGGACCGAAAAAGCGACTTGCGTAAGAGACCGGGCGCAATTATAGATGACTCAACATTCCTCCAAGCGCCACCATCTTACGGGAGCACTGTAGACATGGAACGATCATCGGTCCGGAGCTGGCCCGGACGGCCTTACCCGCTGGGGGCGACCTGGGACGGCGAGGGTGTGAACTTCGCTCTTTTTTCTGAGAATGCCACGGGCGTGGAGCTGTGCCTCTTCGACGGTCCGGATGCCAACTGCGAATCGCAGCGCATTCGCATCGAGGAACGCACCGATCAGGTCTGGCACGTGTACATTCCGGGCCTGTGGCCGGGCCAGCATTACGGCTATCGGCTCTACGGTCCCTATGAGCCGGACGCGGGGCACCGCTTCAACCCGCACAAGCTGCTGATCGATCCCTATGCCAAGTCCATCGCGGGCACCGTCGAATGGTCCGATGCCATGTTCGGGTACCGGATGGGCGATCCCCAGGCCGATCTCTCGTTCGACACCCGGGACAACGCCGGCAATATCCCCAAATGCGTGGTGATCGATCCGGCGTTCACCTGGGGAGGCGACCATCTGCTCAAGACCCCGTGGGACAAAACCCTCATTTACGAAGCGCACGTGAAGAGTCTGACCGCCCGCCACCCCGACGTGCCCGACGCGATGCGCGGCACCTATGCGGGCCTGACGACGCCGGCCGTCATCGATCACTTGCTCGACCTCGGCATCACCGCCATCGAATTGCTGCCCGTCCACCACTTCGTCCGGGACAAGTACCTCGCCGACCGGGGACTCACGAACTACTGGGGCTACAACTCCATCGGCTTCTTTGCCCCCGATATCCGCTATGCCACGTCTCCCGTGCGCGGGCGGCACGTGCGGGAGTTCAAGACCATGGTCAAAACCCTCCACAGCGCCGGCATCGAAGTGATTCTCGACGTGGTCTACAACCACACGGCCGAAGGCAATCATCTGGGGCCGACCCTGTCGTTCCGCGGCATCGACAACGCGTCCTACTACCGGCTGGTGGACGACGACAAGCGCTACTACATGGACTACACGGGATGCGGCAATACGCTCAACGTGACGCATCCGCGCACCCTGCAGCTCATCATGGACAGCCTCCGCTACTGGGTGCTGGAGATGCACGTGGACGGATTTCGGTTCGATCTGGCCTCCGCCCTCGCGCGGGAGCTGCACGCGGTCGACCGCCTCAGCGCGTTCTTCGACATCCTCCATCAGGATCCGGTGCTGTCCCAGGTCAAGCTGATCGCAGAGCCGTGGGACGTCGGAGAGGGCGGCTATCAGGTGGGGAATTTTCCGGTCGGCTGGGCCGAATGGAACGGCAAGTTCCGCGACACGATCCGGCGATACGTCAAAGGGGACGGCGGTCAGGTCGCGGAGCTCGCCTACCGGCTGACCGGCAGCAGCGATCTGTACGGCATGAGCGGACGCCGGCCCTACGCGAGCATCAATTTCATCACCGCGCACGACGGCTTTACGCTCCACGACCTGGTGTCCTACAACGAGAAGCACAACGAGGCCAACGGGGAAGAGAACCGGGACGGCACCGACGACAATCAGAGCTGGAATTGCGGCGTCGAAGGCCCCACGGACGACCCCGCCGTTCTCGCCCTGCGCGAGCGCCAGAAGCGGAACTTTCTCACTCTTCTCCTGCTGTCGCAAGGCGTGCCGATGCTGTGCGGCGGAGATGAAATCGGGCGTACGCAGCACGGCAACAACAACGCCTATTGCCAGGACAACGACATCAGCTGGTTCGATTGGAAGCTGGATCGAACGCAGCGGGACCTGCTGGCCTACACGCGCGCGTTGATCGGCTTTCGCAAGCGGCATCCGGTCCTGCGGCGCCGGCGCTTTTTTCAGGGACGCCGCATCCGCGGATCGGAGGTGAAGGACATCTCGTGGTTCCGGCCGGACGGCAAGGAAATGACCGATGACGATTGGAACGCGGGCTATGCCAGATCCCTGGCCTTTCGGCTCGCCGGCGACGCGATCAGCGAGCGGGACGAAAAAGGTCGCCCGATTACCGACGACACCCTGTTGTTCCTCCTGAACGCGCACCATGAGCGGCTGGCCTTCACGCTGCCGGCTCACAAGCGGGGCGTGCGGTGGCAACCGGTTCTGGACACCGCCGTGACCGGTCAGTCGGCCAAGACGGTCCGTCTGCTGAAAGGCGGCGTGCAGTACGAGGTGGAAGCCCGCTCCGTGGTCGTCTTGGTGCTGCAAGAGAAATAACCCACCCTTCCCGGTGCAGCTCCGCAACGACTCCGCCGCCAAGGAGGGCATCGAGGACAGAGCAGAGCCCTGTTCCGATGGTCTCGAGCCCTGGGGCTTAGAGTGGCGGCGGATCAGAGGTCGTGTCCAGGCCGCTGAAGTAAAACCCCGCAATCGCCGCGGTCGCGGCGACATTCAAAGACTCGGCGTCTTTGGCCATGGGAATAGAGAAGGCGACATCCGCGGCCTTCACCGTATCGGAGGTCAATCCACTCCCCTCGTTCCCGACCGCAATCATGAGACGGCTAGGAACAGCGCGAATGGAACGGATGGACGCGGAGGCGTGGCCGGACGGGAGAACGGCGGCATAGAGGGCACAGCGATGGGCCGCGAAGGTTCGCGCGTTTCTCACGGAAAAGATCGGCAAAGACAGCACCGCTCCGGCGGCGGCGCGGACGACCTTGGGACCGAACCAGTCGGCCGATCCGGTGCTCAGCCACAGTCCGGTCAGATTCAAAGCGGCGGCCGTCCGGATGATCGCTCCGACATTGACGGGATCCTGCAGTTGCTCCCCGTACAGGCCCAACACCCGGCCTCGGCGCCAGATCGCCGCTTCATCCCATTGTGGCTGCCGGACCACGGCCAGGATACCTTGCGGGCTCTCGACATCCGAAAGGCGTGCAAACGGCCCGGGAGCACAGGTGAATTGCTGCACCGGCAAGCGCAGGCGCAGCGAGCGGCTGGCCGGATTTTCGCGCGCGAGATACTGCGAAGAGACGAGGAGGCTGACAATGCTCTCTGGATGCCGGTGGATGAGATCCTGGCACAACTTGGCGCCTTCGACCACGAAGGCGCCTTCGCTGGTTCTTGCACGCTTGTCGTTGAGAAGCTGTGTGATCCGCGACGCGTGAGCACGGGTCAGCGTTGAGAGGACACGCACCACGACAACCCGCCCCGCGGGGTTTCGCCCGACGTTTACCGCCGCTTTCGCTCCGAGGCGGCTTCCGCGGCCCGAATGCGCTGCGCCCGCGCCTTGGCACGCTTGAGCGCCGTCAGTTTGCCTCTTGTCCGATCCTGCTCATACCGCAACTGTTCGAGCTGCGACTTCAAATGGGCCTTCTCCTGCTTGTGCAGATCGGCGCATTCGGCTCTGGACAATTGCGTCCAGTCGCCGCTGCTCCTGGCGCGCTTGATCCGTTCCTCGAGCGACTCTCTCAGCTGTCGGGCACGCATCGATACAAGCGACTTCAGCGCCTGTTGACGCCGTTGCACTTCCTCTTCTTCCGCCATAATGCCACGAATATCCGTTCCCAACATGGCCGCCATACCTCCTTCTATGCAACTGCCGTGGAGGTATTCTACATGATTTGGTTTCTAATCTTCCACCTGCTATAAGTGCGGTTAAGCTATTGACATTCTTGGATAAATATGGAATGTGGCATCTGTCTTCCTTGATGCAGGCGGTCGGCTCCTGTATCATCGCCCCATGCCCGTAGGACCGCTGATTCAGGCATGGAGACTCTCTCGAAATCAATCGGTTGAGTCGTTAGCCGCAACGGCCGGCATCGCGCCCGAACTCCTGGAACAGATCGAGTCGAACCACACGGATCCCACCACCTGTGTCCTGGACGCGCTCGCGCGGGCGCTTGGGGTTCCTCTTCCCTGGTTGTTTGAATCTCCGCAGTCGTTCTCGACGCTCTTTGACGGTGACGATGGAGACGGGCTCGTACCCGGCGCGTCTCCCGACCCGATCACAGAGCGTATTCTGAACGGCTATCGAATGGACCGCTCGCTTTACGTGCTGCTCACGGCGCTCATGCAAGCCGGAGATCCCAAGCTCCTGCGGGCGGCCGAAATGAGCTTGCGGAGCTTGGTGAAACAGGCGCGCCAGCCTTCTGTGCCGTGGCAACAGCGTCCGTCGGGCCATTTCGAACCGCCCGGTGATTAGGGCCCGCCGGTTCCTACAATACCTGCAGGATGAAACACTTCAGGTAGCGTGTCTCCGGCATACTGGCCAACACGGGATGGTCGGCGCTCTGACCTCGCTGCTCGATGAGACGCGCCTCGCGTCTGGCATCGGCGGCCGCCAGGCGGATCGCTTTCCAGAGGGCCTCCTCCGACACTGGATGGGAACAGGAGCTCGTGACGACGAACCCTTCCGGCTTGGCCAACTTGATGCCCAAGAGATTCACGTCCTTGTATCCGGCCAGCGCGCGTGGCAGCGCCTGTTTGCTTCGTGCGAACGCGGGGGGATCGAGGATCACGAGATCATAGCGCCGGCCGCTTTTGACCAACCGCCGCAATTCTTCGAACGCATCCGCCGCTCGATACGTGCAGCGTGCCTCGACGCCGTTTCGGCGCGCATGCTCCCGAGCCAAGGTCAACGTCTCTTCGCTGACATCCACTCCTTCCACGGAGCTCGCCCCCGCTAAGGCGGCGTGAATGCCGAAGGCCCCGGTGTGGCAAAACACCTCCAAGACTTCCGCGCCATGGACGAGCCGAGCGGCGGTGAGTCGATTTTCGCGCTGATCGCAAAACCATCCGGTCTTCTGGCCCCGTTCGATATCCACGACGAATCGGGCCTTTCCTTCGTAGATCTCGATCTGCGACTGACCGGAGCCTTTGAGAAATCGACGTTCGGTCGGCAGCCCTTCGAGCTGCCGACTCTTCGCATCGTTTCTCAAGAACACCGACTTGGCGCCCGACTCCTGCAGGAGGAGATCGGCGAACCACTCCTTCCGCCGATCGATCCCGGCGGACACCGTCTGCATCACCAACGTCTGATCGTATCGATCTACGATCAAACCCGGCAGCAAGTCGCTTTCTCCATAGATCAGGCGATAGGCATTGGTCTCGTGCACCACCCGCTCCCGCAGCCGGATGGCCGCCTGGATGCGACGCTGCCAAAACGAAGGGTCGATTGTCTCATCCTTGAACGTGAGCAGCCGCACGCGAATCTTTGAAAGGGGATTGTAGAAGCCGCGGCCATAATAGGTGCCGTTCGGACCGACGACGTCGACGAGATCCCCCGCCGCCGGCTGTCCGGTTACCGCGTCGATGTGGCCGGCGAAGACCCAGAGGTGCGCCCCGTCGGCCATCCGTTGCGCGGTGAGACGGACGCGCCCTGTTATCGATGCTTCCTGTTCAGACATCCGTCTCTTATCCGACTGGAGAACGGGAAAGGTCAAGCGCTTCTTTTTCGGCTCATTCCCGCTTGACGGGCTTCGGTCAGTATGATTTCCTGAATCCGATTCGTCGGCGCCACCCACAGGAACTGCGATGACCACGGATCGGGCAACGATCGGCTCGGCGGTGCTGGAGCGACTTCATCGACTCGGCGTCCGCCATATTTTTGGCATTCCAGGCGATTATGTGCTGTCGCTCTACAAGTTGATCGAATCGTCACCGATCAAGCACGTGGGCACGACCCGCGAAGATTGTGCCGGATTCGCGGCCGACGCCTACGCCCGCATCAATGGCATCGGCGCCGTCTGCGTCACCTACTGCGTGGGCGGATTGAACACCGTCAATGCGATCGCCTGTGCGTACGCTGAACGCTCGCCCGTCGTGCTCCTTACCGGATCGCCGGGGCTGTCCGAACGCACGCGCACGCCTTACTTGCATCATATGGTCCGGGACTTCTCCACGCAGCGGGAAGTCTTTGAGCGCATGACCGTGGCGGCGGTGACGCTGGACGATCCGCTCACCGCGGAACGTGAAATGGACCGCGCTTTTGCGGCCCTCCTGCGCTACCGCCGGCCGATCTATCTCGAAATTCCCCGAGACATGGTGCATACGCCGCTCTTCGGCGGCAGCAAACCGATCTGTATCGACGACGAGCCGAGCGACCCGGCGGCCCTGGAAGAGGCACTCGGCGAAGTGCGGACGATGTTGGCGTCGGCGAAGCGACCGGCGATGTTGGTGGGCGCGGAGGTCGGGCGCTTCGGGCTGCAAGACGCCTTAGCGCGCCTCGTGGAGCGCCTCAATATCCCGATCGCGTCCACTTTGCTGGGGAAATCCATCATCCGCGAGGACCATCCGTTGTATGTCGGTGTCTATGGCGGCCTCATCGGCCGGGAAGAGGTGCAGCAGTTCATCAACGAGTCCGATTGTCTGCTGATCCTGGGATCCATCCTGTCCGACGTCGAAGATCTCGACGCCCGCTCGCCGCTATTGTTCGAAGGCCGGACGATCCATGCCACCGCCGACCGCGTCGCGATCAAACATCATCGGTACGAATCCATCAAGTTCCAGGACTTCGTGCAGGGCCTGGTGCAGACGCCGCTCCCATCCTTTCCTCTGCGGACACCGGCCAACCGTCCGGTTGCTCGCCCCGAGCCGGTGCCGCCGGACAAGCCCATCACGCTCGAAGGCCTGTTCCGGCACCTTGATACCGTCTTGACCGAGAAGACCCTGGTGATCGCCGACGTGGGGGAATCCCTCTTTGCGGCCGCGGACCTCCACGTGCGCCATCGATTCGAGTTTCTGTCTCCGGCCTATTACACCTCCATGGGATTCGCCGTCCCGGCCGCCCTCGGCGCCTCGTTTGCGGATCCGACGCTTCGTCCGATCGTGTTGGTCGGAGACGGAGCCTTTCAAATGACCGGCACCGAGCTCGCCAGTTGCGTCCGCTACGGCCAGGCACCGATCGTCGTACTGCTCAACAACCGCGGGTACTCCACCGAACGGGAGATTCTGGAAGGACCGTTTAATGATGTGCACGAATGGCAGTACGAGCGCCTCTGCGAGGTGATCGGCGGCGGGGTGGGCTCGCGGGTCCAGACGCAGGGAGAATTTGAGCAGCGGTTGGCCGCGGCGTTTGCCGACCACAGCCAGCTGCACATCCTCAACGTGTTGTTGGATCCGAGCGACCGTTCCCCCGGCATGATGCGCTTGGCCCGCCGTCTCGGCAGCAAGCTCACAACCGATAAGCCTTAACCGCCTGATGCTTTTCGCCTACACAGTGCAGGGCTGAGCCTCTAGTAATCCCTCCGGTTCATGCAGGAACGCCGATCAGAAGGGCGGCTTTTGCTGAGCCATCGTGGCACACCGCATGCACGGTTCATCCGTTGCCGGCAAAGCCGGACGGAAACCGATTCCCGCGAGCCATGAATTATCTGGTGTGCTTCATCGACCTCGACCGGTGCCTGATCGAACGCGACACCGACGCCATCGAAAAGGCCACGCCGGCATTTGAGCAATTGCAGGCCGGCCATGTCCCCCTCATCCTCGTTTCGGGGAGGACACGGGCGGAAATCGAGCCGCTTCGCCAGCGTCTCCGCCACCACGATCCGTTCATCGTGGAGAACGGCGCCGCCATCTTTGTCCCGAGCGAGACCTTCGGCTTTCCGCTGGAACGGTCGCGGCGGCGGTCTCCATACCAAGTGATCGAGCTGGGCACACCCTACGCCATGCTGCGCGACGTGCTGAAGCAGGTTGAAGAGACCGTGAACACGCCGCTCCTGGGATTCGGTGACCTCTCGCTGGACGAGATCATGCGGGCGACAGGACTGTCGCCCGACGAGGCGTTGCGGGCCAAGCTCCGGGAGTACGACGAGCCGTTTCTGATGGAGGCTCCCGCCAGCTTGGTGAAGGAGGTCCGACGCCAAATCGCGAAACGGGGCCTCGTGTGCACCAGAGGCGAGCGCTTCTACCATTTGACCGGCGCGAACGATACGAAGAGGGCGGCGGAGATTCTGGTCCGTTGCTATCGACGCAAGTGGCAGGAAGCCGGAGAACAGGAACCGGTGCTCACCGTCGCCGTCGGCGAAACGTTCACCACGCTGCCGCTGCTTTCCCACGTCGATCATGCCATCCTCGTGCAGAAACCCGACGGATCGTATGACGCGCAGGTGGATCGGCCGGGGCTCATCCGCGCTCCCGGCATCGCGGCCGGCGGATGGAACCATGCCGTGTTGGACCTGTTGAAGCTTGCAGCCTGACCGGTCGCGCCGTGACTGACGGCTAGGACGGCTTCTTCGCGGCGAAGACGGTCGCGTCGCAGGCGAGATACTTGATCTGCTTCATCGGGACGATGAACACTTCACGGGGCGAGTCCACCTCCAGCACTTCCATATCATCGCTGATCGTGTGACGCACCGCGTCCTTGACCAGCAACTCCTGGTTGTCCACAAACACGATCTTCACCCAGTATTGCACGAGGCGGCTCCTTCCTTAGAGAATGCGTGAGGCGTGCCGGTTTGCCCTGTCTTTCGTCAAACGGGAGGGATTATACTGAGGCACTGAACACGGCCGCAACGGGCCGGTGCCCGATTCCGCATTCTCCGGGGCTGCTCATGTGCTCTATTCGCGCGATTGCGCTGCTCACATCCGCGATGCTTTCACTGGCGCCCCTGGGTGCCGCCGGACAAGTCATCGGCGAGGAGGCTGAAATGACGCGCCTGCGCATCAAAGCCGAGGAAGCGATCGCCAATGACGATCCGGACGGCGCCGCGATGGCGATGGGACGGGCCGCCCTCATGGCCGGCCAGCTGGCCAAGCGGCGGACCGGCGAGGATGGGCCGCTGTTCAAGGCGAACGAAGCGCTCTTTCGATCCCAGGAACACACCTACCGCGCGATGGCGCTCTTTCGGCGAGCGGGAGGACAATTGCCCGCTTCGTCCGGCGTGTGCGGCAGCCTCGCGTTGGCGCAGGCCAGCTTGCGCCAGGCGACCGATCTCGCGCCGGTCGTTTCGGAGACTTCTTCACGAGATCCGGTCCGCCAGGAAGCGGCGCGGCTGCGGGAGGCCACCGAGAACTGGAGCACGGTCATCGATTCGATGATCACCGAGTACCAGTGCCCGTAGAGGCCCGGTCTAGTCCTCTTCGGGGTTGATGATGTGAAGCCCCGCCGTCTTGGAGGCGGCCAGCAACTGGCTGTCTGCGCTCACCACGGTCAACCGCAACGGCTTGAGCTCCAAGGCCAGCGCGAGATGCATGACTTGCGGCGACCGCAGAAATGGATATTCCAGCGCCAACTCCTTGGTCGCCAAGTAAGTGGCCATGGTCGGCGCAATGAATTGATACAGCCCTTCCTTGGACTCCACCTCAAACTTGTACAGGACGGAGTAACAGTCGTCCCTCGTGATGTGTCCTTCCTGCGCACGCGTTGCCAAGGTCGCGTAGAAGTCGGTCACCGTCCAGGTCGGCAGAATGGCCACTTTGCCGCGCTTCACCATGAGCTTGTTGACGATCCGCGTGCCGCGTTCCATGTTGTACCGCTTCACGAGCGCCGACGAATCAAAATAGTAGTATGGCATGGATCACACCCTCCCCTTCAAGATGACGTCGGCCAGCGGGGCTTGTAATTTCGAGAGCCTGTCCTGCAATTCGTCGAGCGGCACCTCCTCATAACCCTGTTTGCGCAAGGTGTCGACCAGGTTGCCTTGGTTAAACGCGGCCGTGTCGGCTTTCAACCGTTCGCCCAGACGGCGCTTCGCCAGACGGCTTGAAATCTTCTGCCCGCTCTTGGTGAGCCCGCGGCCGCGGCTCCGCGGGGCGCGGGCAATCGGCTTCTCTGTCGTTTTCACGGTGGTCTGTCCTCCTGGTTAGAGTGAGAAACGCTTCACCGAATTGTTGGCGCCGGCGGTTCATCCCGGGGGCAGCCCGCCGGCGTGGCGGCCGGCGCCGGCAACGCGGCTTCGCCGAAGATATGCGCGGCGATGGCCTTCGCGACATCGGTCGACAGCTGTTGCTGCATGACGCGCACGGCCTTGGCTACGGCCTCCCGTTCCGTCAGATGGCCTTCCTTGCCCCCGCGGGACAGCGCCCCGACGACGCGCTGCGAAGACACCTCAATGACATCGAAGTCGCTGCACCAGCGCACGTAGCTGAATTGCGGATCGCGGAGGGCGATCGGCCAGATGCGGGCCGCCCCCCGCACAAGAAGCTCCGGCGCCGGCGCGCCGCCGGACTCTGCTGTGACGACGTGCAAGCCTTCCCGAATCAGGCCTTCCGTCAGCGCCCGCTGGCTCGGCTCGCCTTGGTCGCCCGTCATCTGTACGGCGAGCGCCACCTGCGCCGCGAGGAATTGATCCAGCTCGTTGGAAAGCTCGGACACACGGTAGCGAGCCGCGGCGCCTTGCCCGCTCGCGCGGACGACGCGGAGATCGGCATTGTAGGCTTCGCGCAGCATGAGATTGCGCAGGGCACGGCGCAAGGCGCGGACCTTGACCAGTTTGTCGGCGGTCCGGCGGGCGTCCTCGACGTCGGACTCAATCGCCTGGTCCAGCGTCGCCATCCGTTCGAGGAGCGCCGCTTCGGCTTGGGGGCGGCTCATGCCCGCCAAGGCGTAATGCAGCCCCTTCCGCCCGTCGTACCAGGTTTCCAGAATACGGACATTCTCCAGCACCTTATCCGTCGACACTTTCGTGACCGTGTCGAGCGTGAGCCGACGCTCCGCATGGGATGATCCTCGTTGCTCGACGACGAGGTAGGATTCCCAATCCTTGGCCTGCGCCGCCACCTCGGCTTTGAAGATCCGCGCCACGGCGGCATAGGCCTGATCGGCAGCCGCATTGCGCGTATCCGATTGTCCCACACCGATTAAGTACTGCGCGGAGGGATAGTCGGAATGCGCGCCATCGACCCAGGCCGGCCGCGGCTTGCTACCGGGCCATCCGCAGGCGGACACGCTGAGCGCCGTCAGGCAGGCCAGTACGCTGGCGGCGACGCACCCACGGGCTGTCATTGCATCACCCGCTGGATCAGGAAGATGGTCTGGCCGGCAGCCAACTCGACGGACGATGGGTCCGTCGTGGATGGAGCCAGGTGGCCGGCAGGCTGAACGGCAAGACGATAGCGACCGGGAGCGACCCAGGCACGCGCCACATGAATCTCGTCCGGCAAGGTCTGCCAACTTCGCTTATCGGCCTCTTCCGAAGCCACGGCAAATCCCTTGGTCAGAAGGCCGACGAACAGGCCGACCCAGGGCGCGGCATCCTTGCCCGCGGCCTGTTGGGCGCCGCGGGTGGCCCCTTCAGCCAGTGCAAACTTCGTCGCCGCTCGCGCCAAGGCCTTGGCGGTGATCTGAGGCAGCCGGTCCATCAGGCTTTTTTCCGCGAGCGCCGTCACGTTGTGGACCAATTCCGACTTCACGGTCACCGCATGGCCCGCCGTGTCCGTCAGCGTCATGGTTTCAAAGGGAACCGTCGTTTTCTGCGGGACGAGTCGCGGCAGCGCGATACGCACCACGCGCCCGTTGAGGCCGTAGAGCACACTGTCCGCGGCACGGTGGCGATGAGGCGACGGAGAGAATCCGCGGTTGAGCAGCACCAGTTGCAGCGCATCGAGGCTGATCGGAAGGTCAAGGTAGCGATCCTCTTTCCGTGGAGCGCGGCCATTATAGCTGATCAGAACCACTTGAGCGAGTTGCTGCTGCCTAGAGAAAGGCTCCCAAGTGATTTCCGGGAACTGCCGGCGATACTCGTCGAGTTCCGTGGTGAGATGCAGCGCCTCTGCCGTCCGCAGCACATCCGACGGCAAAGCGCCCGGCCGCGGGGTGCGCGACCAGGCGCGAGCCGCCTCGTAGGCCTCCAGGGCATTACGGTAGGCGATGAAGGCGTTATTCAGATCACCGGCCGCCTCGTAGAGCATGCCGCTCAAATATCGGGCGAAGCCATCGTTCCGGTAGCCTCCGTCTTTGACTCTGTCGCTGAGGACATTGAGCCGGTGGTCGATACGCCGGGCCTCCACGAGGGCTTCCTGCAGCTGCCCCTGCGCCGCATAGTTCAATGCCTTGACGACGTTGATCATGACATGTTCGTACGCCTCCCCCTCATAGGGCAGCGCCGTATCGTTCGTCAGGAACGCGGCGGTTTCCAACCGTACCGTCCTCGTGTACAGCCGATCGACGTCCTCTTCCGCTTGTTCGAGCGCCGCACTGCTGAGTTGGTACTGCCCGGCCAGCTGCAACAGCAAACCCCGATCCATCCCATACAGGACGCGGCTCTTGCTGCCGTAGTCCCGTTCGGCTTGCTCGACAATGGCGGCGGCTTGAGTGAACTCGCCGGCGACGAGGCTGCGATCGATCAGGGCATAGCGATGGCCGGATGAGGCGCATCCAGTGAGCAGCACGAGCGCTGCGACCGAAGCCCACCGCACGGCTGAGAAAGGAACGCTCCACCGCACAGAACCACCGTGGGCAAAGCGTGAGAGGACAGGGCGCAACGGTGCCTGAAAACCTAAAACACGGTCCGTTTCTTTTCGATCACCTTCTTGATCTTCTTTTGCCCGTACCAGACTTTGGCGTTGCTTTCCAGGTCGATCATCTGCAGATCGACCTGATAGAAGACCGCCTTGGTGCCGTCCGCTTCGTCGAGAATCGTGGCGATGGTGCCTTTCATCATGTAATCGGCGCCGGTTTCTTTGCCCGGGGCCTTTTGCGTGTCTTCACGGGCATACATGGCCTGTTCCTTGCGCTCGGTCCGGATCTCGTCCCGTTCGCCCTTGCCGGCGACGAACGTCACCTTCTGTGAATTCGTGAGCTCCCGCTCCAAGTCGGTGATGAAGGTTTGAACGTCGATGTGCTCGTGGCTGCGATTCAACACCGTGCCCACCACCACGACGGGCGGGCGCTGCTTGCTTTGAGAGAAATTGGTCAGCCACGGATAGCTGAGCGATTCCTTGACCATCGCTTCGGCGACCATCCGCGAATCGGTGTCGTTCCAGCGCCCGCTGAGATCGGTCACCACACCGGCGTCGACCCGGGTGACTTTGGTCTCATGTCCGCAGGCGGCCAGGATCACCATTGCGACGGCAGCCATCAATCCTGCCCAACATCGCTGCTCACTCACGCGGCTCCTCCTCCGTAAGCCGGAAACCGGACGGCGGCAGACGTCCATGCTTTACCGGTTGGCCCGTTTGTCCTCTTCCTTCTCCAATCGCTCGAACAGCCGGTCCGCGTTCTTCCTGACAAAGTCTCGCACTTGGGCGTTCAGCTCTTTCGCCTGCTCCAGGTTGTTCTTCATCTCTTCGAGGTTCAGCTTGGTCAGGACGTAATAGGTGTTCGTTTTCTCGTCTTTGTACCGGTCGATCGGACGCACGCCGCTCAGGGTGGCTGTCGTCACGGTTTTGATTGCCCGCTCGACGTTCTGCTCTTCGGTGTTTCTCGTGAAGTCCCCCGCCGTCGTGGAGGCCGCGTAGTCCCTCATCAAATATCCAGTGTAGGTTTCGAACGTTTTCGCGATTTCCGCCCGCGCCCGATTTTCCGCCGTGTCCCAGGCGAGCGGCTCATTCCGAACACCGACTACCGACCCGACTCCGTAGAAGGCCTTGCTGTCTTTGTCGTTGAACGCGCCGGATCCTTTTTGCACCCACTTGGGAGGGCCGCCACAAGCCGCGAGCCCCGCCGCGAACAGGAGCGCCATCCCAGCCGCCGCCCATTTTCCTTGCGTGAAAGGCGCGTGTGACTTCATCATGCCATCCTCCTTGGTCGCCACTACGGTGGTGTCCTGCGCATCAGCCCGATCGAGAAAAATGCGGATTCATGCTAGCATGCGTCCCTATATCCGTCAAACGCGGGCCCGTTCGGGTGGTTGACGATACGAGGCTTGGGATTCGCACCTGGGCCGATTTGCAGCAGGTGAAACCAAAGGGGGATTTCGTGGCAGACGTGCACATTCAAGACGGCATCATCCGGATTACCGAACTCGACATCCAGGATCCCAAGGCCGCCGCCGTGCTAGCGGCCTACCCGCAAGTGCGTTGGGCAGAAATCACCCGGCGAGCGGTCAAGATCGGTCTTGGCTACCTGAAGGGGGGAGAAAAGGACTAAGGGCCGGGCTTGGAGGTCGTTTGGTCGGCCTGGCTGACGGCATCCCTCGCGCGGGGATGCGTGCCGCCGAGTTCCAGATATCGGCGGAACGCTTCAACGGCCTTAGGCTGATCGTGCAACCGATCCGCGTACAGCAGCCCCAAGGAAAAATAGACGTCCTGGTAGGCCGGATTTGTCTTCAGGGCCTGCACCATCGCCTGCTCGGCTTCTTTGTAGTTCCCGCGTTTTTCCTCGATGAGCCCCAGCGTGTAGTACGAATCGGGATTGTCGGGCGCATGCTTCACCGCGAGGTGCGCAGCCGCCAACGCTTCATCGATGTTCGGAATCACTTCCAGGCGCAAGTAACTCTTGAGCACATAGGCGTCTCCGAACGTGGGATCGTATTCGATGGCTCGATCAAGACGTTCCAGTGCTTCGTCGGCGTATTTGCCTTCCTGCAACAAGGTGAATGCCTGCTCGTACTGCGCTTTTGCGGCTTGCTGTCGCTCGGCCTGCGTCTGCGGCCCGGCTCCCAGGACAAAAGCCGCCTTGCGGCCTTCAATGAGCACCGTGTCGCCGTCCCCGTCGATACGGAGGCTGGCGGCGTGCTGGGCGCCGTTGGAAAACTCCGCGATCCGCTGTGTCAGGTAGGTTCCCAGCTCGGAGGCCATCAGCCATCCGTTCTTGTTGAGATCGGCCGCTCCCGAAAGGCCGTTCAACAGCGCCTGCACAAAGAGGCTCTTGCCATCCTTACGGGCCGAAGATTCCCCTTTGTCCGCGGCGCTGATCACTTGCACCGCGCGCCGCTCGGTGTCTGCTTCAGGCGCCGCCCTCCCTTCCAGCGACAGCTGCTGCGGCGCGGTGGTCTCCCATCCGCGAATCGGCGCATCGACGAGGATCAGCGTATGCTTCGACGCAAACCGCCTCGCGAACTCCTTCAGGTGGTCCACGGTCACGGATTTCGCCATGTTGTTGATCTGGGCATCCACCGGTACGAGATAGCCGACCTCTTTCCCTTGCGCATCGACTCCAACGGCGGCATGGCCACCAAAGAAGAGCACCAACCGGTCCATCCGCCCCACTTTTCTCGGCAGCATTTCGCTTAGGACCTGATGCAGCCGGCGGAAGGTGGCTTCCTTGTCATACAGCTCCACCACCTCTTCGAAACCCAGTTTGCGAAAAGCCTCGGCCACCCGCTTGCCGTCTTCCACCGCTCCGGGAACGGGCGGGGCCAGAAGGTAGTGCTCGATGCCGATGATGACTGCCCAGGATTTATAGTAGAGCCCTTCGGGTTTCCCGAGTTGCGCATGCGCCGCCGGGCCGATGAAGAGACAAGTCGCGACGACCAGGACCACGGAGGGCCAGATGCGCAAAATAGACGGCATAGTGAGAGGCAGGAATTGTTCTAACTGAGCTCAGCCTACCCTTGCGTCGTCGGCACTGTCAAGGAATCGAGTAGGCTCTCCCGTAAGCGAATCACGGTGCATGGATGTCGCAGGACGCCGCTACCAAGGTATAGTTGCAGCCCGGCTCCGCGTTTCTCCATAATTGCCGGCAGTGATCCCCCGATGTGCAGGTGAAGGAGGACCTCATGGGCGAGAAGATCGAAACATTGCTCAAGACCCATCGAACCTACCATCCCACGGCCAAGACCAAGGCCGCGGCCTATATTCAGGATTATGAGACGGAATACAAAAAATCCATCGCCGACCCCGAGGCGTTTTGGAGCGGCATGGCCAAAGAACTGCACTGGTTCTCGCCCTGGGACAGAGTGCTGGAGTGGAACTATCCGTGGGCCAAGTGGTTCGTGGGGGCCACGTGCAACATCGCCTACAACTGCCTGGACCGCCATGTCGAAACGTGGCGCAAAAACAAAGTGGCGCTCATTTGGGTCGGCGAGAACGATCAGGAGCGCATCTTCACTTATGGCGAGCTCTACCGGCAGGTGAACCGCTGCGCCAACGCCCTGAAGAAGTTGGGGCTCGCGAAGGGTGACCGGGTGACTATCTACCTGCCCAAGATTCCCGAGCAAGTCGTGGCGATGCTGGCCTGCGCCCGCCTGGGCCTGATCCATAGCGTAGTCTATTCCGGATTCAGCGCGCCGGCGCTCGCCAGCCGCATCAGCGACGCGGAAGCCAGGCTGGTGATTACGGCCGACGTCGGATTCGATCGCGGGAAAACCGTCCCCCTGAAACCCGTCGTCGACGAAGCGCTGAAGTCCTGCGGCACCGTCGAGCATGTGGTCGTCGTGCGCCGCCAGACGCCTGGCCAGCCGTTGGCCGCTCCCAAAGAGATCGACTGGCAGGAGTGGACCGCCCACGAACGCGCCGTTTGCGACGCCGTGCCGCTCGATGCCGAGACGCCGCTCTATATCCTCTACACGTCGGGCACGACGGGGAAGCCGAAAGGCGTCGTGCATGTCCATGGCGGGTACATGGTCGGCACCTACACGACCACGAAGTATGTGTTCGACCTCAAGGATGAGGACGTGTATTTCTGCGTTGCCGATCCCGGCTGGGTGACCGGCCACAGCTACATCGTCTATGGCCCGCTCCTGAACGGCGCAACGGTGCTGACGGTCGAGGGCAAGCCGGACTATCCGAATCCCGGCCGCTGGTGGGACCTCATCGAGCGATACGGCGTCTCCATTTTCTATACGACCCCCACGGCGATCCGGCTGCTGATGCGCTATGGAGAAGAATGGCCCAAGAAATACGACCTGTCGTCGCTTCGCATTCTCGGGAGCGTCGGTGAACCGATCAATCCGGAAGCCTGGGAATGGTTCCACCGTGTGACGGGTGGGGACAAGCCGATCATGGACACCTGGTGGCAGACGGAAACCGGCTCGATCCTCATTACTCCCCTGCCGACCGTGCCGTTGAAACCGGGCTCCGCGACCCGGCCGTTCCTTGGCATCGAAGCGGACGTCGTGGACCGGGAAGGGAAGAGCTTGCCGCCGAACGCGGGGGGATTCGCCGTCATCAAAAAACCCTGGCCGTCGATGATGCGGACGATCTACAAAGACCCCGACCGCTACAAGGCCTATTGGACCACGATCCCGAATTGCTACACGGCCGGCGATGTGTGCCATAAGGACGAAGACGGCTACATGTGGTTCATGGGCCGGGCCGACGACGTCATCAAAGTCGCCGGCAATCGGCTCGGCACTGCGGAAGTGGAGAGCGCGCTCGTCAGCCACCCGGCTGTGGCCGAGGCCGCCGTCATCGGGAAACCACACAAGACCGTCGGTGAATCCATCAAGGCGTTCGTCATCCTCAAACAAGGCCAGCACGAAACGCCCGAATTGATCCAGTCCATCAAGGATCAGGTGAAGGCGGAGCTCGGGAAGATCGCCGTCCCCTCCGAAATCGACATCGTGCCATCACTGCCCAAAACTCGCTCGGGGAAGATCATGCGGCGGGTGTTGAAGGCGAAGGAACTGGGGCAGGATCCGGGCGATATTTCGACCATCGAGGAATAGCCGCGTCCACACTCGCCACGGACACTACGTAGATGCCGATTTTTGACCGCGCGGAACGTCCGCCTCTGCACGGGCAGTGGGCGTTCGTTTGTGACCGACCGGACCGCATTTTTCGTCAAATCCGCCGGACGCCTTCCGCACAATAGCAGAAACCAGACCAACCTAAGTCGGCGTATTGCCGACGCGGCATAGCGCTTGCTGATGTGGGGCTCCATAACAGCGCGTCCTGTCTGCGGCACGCGAATCGTTGCGCGACTCGCGCCGCAGATACGAGCAACACGAAGGAGGGTACTGTTATGGCACGCACTTCGTCGCCGCAGGGCGAACAGGCGCCGGCCGCAGCTCGCGCCGGAAGATGCAGGGTGAAGCAGAGGGTCGTTCTCGCGGTCTTCGCGTTTTGCGTGGCGATGGCCCCAGGTCTCGCCGCAGCCGGAGACGCCGGTCTGTCGTCTTCGGGACATCGATTGCTCAATCACCAGCGGGTCCAGGAGTTGAAGCAGCGGGTCGCCGAGCTTCGCGAGCGGCTGAAAGAGCACAAGCAGCATCACCACAACACCGGCGGCAGCAACACGACGATCGAGGGGCTGCAAGCCCGAGTGGCCAGCCTCGAGACGAGCGTGACCGCGCTCCTCAACGCGGACAATACGATGCTCACGACTTTACAGGCGGCGCAGACGCAGATTGCCACCCTCCAGGCCAGGATCACGACGCTGGAGAGCCGGCCGACCGGTGGAGGCGGAGGAGTGCCGGATCTCGAGCGCTACGTCTCTATCGATCCCAACCCCATCAACGGCGTCAACGGCCCGAACCTCATCATTCGTGGGGTGAACGTCCATATCCAGAGCGGCTCGGGCGCGACTGTGGATACGACGACCGGGCTTGGCAACCTGATCATCGGTTATAACGAATCCGACCCGAGCGTCGGTCTGTTGCGAAACGGCTCTCATAACCTCGTCGGTGGCCAGATGAACTCGTTCAGTTCATCAGGCGGCATGGTATTCGGCATGCGCAACGCCATCCGCGGACAGCATGCCGTCGTCCTCAACGGCGAGCGCAACATCGCCAGCGGCATTCTGTCGAGCGTGCTCGGCGGCGGTCAGAACACCGCCAGCGGCCAATACTCCACGGTGTACGGCGGCCAAATGAACGTCGCGCCGACACCGTACGCCATCAGCCCAGACCTGAGCGTCGGCGGCGGGGGGTGAGGTGTGCTCCACGGCCGGGCTCCTCAACGGAGTCCGGCCTCTCTCTTACCTATGTGCTGATCCGCATCTCCAGGCCTCGGTTTTCTGCTGATGGTCCGACACGCAGGCCGCGCAGGAATCGCTCCACCTCAGCGAGGGACAGTCATTCGGACAGATCCTGAAACCCAGGAGGAAGGCAAGACTGCGACCGCGGTGGCATAGGACATTCCATCGACCGGAGCTCACGAAACAGACAGACGGGAAGGCCCGTCGATTTGAATCCCGAGTTCCACTACAATGGCCGCACCATGCGGAAACCCGGCGAGCCGATCTATCTCAGACGCCACATGGCCGGCCTGTTGCTGGCGATCGTGCTGCCACTGATCGCGCTGCAGGCGTACAAGATCTATGTGGGTCCGATCAGTTTTGAGGTCCAGCTTCTGGTGGGAGCGATCGCCTCGGTCGCAGCCGGCCTGACCCTGTACTTCGCCTTCCGCTCGTCCGCCCGCAACCAGCCTTAAATCAATCCCCGCTTCTGCAGGTACTCCTTGTCGATGACGGGCGTGGCCCTGGGCAAGTGACTGCGTTCTTGAAGGAGTCGTTCGACGTACTTGCCGATCAGGTCCGATTCGAGGTTGACGGTGTCATTGATCTGCTTCAACCCGAGCGTGGTGGCTTTCGCCGTGTGCGGGATAACCGCCACCAAGAAACCGCGCTCCGTGACTTCGTTGAGGGTGAGGCTGATGCCGTCCACGGTGATGGACCCTTTCACGACACAGTAGCGCAGAATCTCCGGCGGCGCCTCGATCGCGAAGACGATCGCGTTGCCGTCCTGACGCCTGCTTCGGACCGTCCCGACTCCGTCGACGTGGCCGGCGACCAAGTGCCCGCCGATACGCTCGTTCAGCTTCATCGCACGCTCGAGATTCACGGGCGCGCCAGCCGCCAATAGCCCGAGGGTCGTCACCGAGAGCGTCTCCGGCGACACCTCGACGGAAAACTCACGCTCCCCCTTGGACACGACGGTCAGGCAGGTGCCGTTGACGCTGATGCTGTCTCCGACTTTGAGGTCCTGCATGATGGTCGAAGCCAGAATGGTCATTCTGGTTCCCGCGAGCGTCTTCTCCAGCGAGATCACCGCGCCCATTTCTTCCACAATTCCCGTGAACATCAGTCTTTCCTCATCACGATCTGCCGCACAACATAGGCAAACACCAGCAGCAGCACGACGACCCCGAGCGACGCGATCACCCCGATCACAATATCCTCGGTCGTATAGGACTGCATGGCCGCCTATTATAAAGAGTCCGCCCTATTTCTGCCTCATCGTCATCCAAAAGGCACCGGCCGCCAGGAGTTGAATCGCGGCGATGATGGCGAAGGCGCTCGCATAGCTCAGATTGGCGATCAGGACGCCGGCCAGAAGCGGACCGCTGGCATGTCCGATGTCGCCGATCGTGCCCTGCATCCCCATCCCTGCGCCGAGCGTCTTGAATTCCGAGCTGTCCGCCACAAAGGCGGACGATGACGATGATACGACGGCTTCGCCAAACCCGAAGCCGGCAGCGAGACCGAGCAAGACTGCGAACATCGCCACGTGCGGGATGCAGACGAATGTCCCGGCGCAGGTCAAGAGACCGAGCATGATCAGCGGCTGTCGCCCCACCTGATCCGAGACCCGTCCCATGATCGGCTTGGAAAAGAACGACGTCAACGCTTGCACGGTGAAGAGCAGTCCGACCTGGCCCGGGTTCAATCCCACCGACACCCCGTAGAGCGGCAAGAACGCCATGAGCGCACCGTTCGCGACCATCTTCGCCGCATCCATCATACTCGTGATGAGGACGATGCGGTTGCGTGCCACCACGACGAATCCTTTCCACATCTCGACCAACACGGGAGTCCATCCCTTGTCCCGCACGCGAGGAGGCGGCGGCGTGAGGCGCAACGAATAGAACAGGACGATGGCCACGCTCCCAAAGACGCCCGCGGTGACAAAGGCGGACGAAAAGCCGGCTGCATACACGAGATAGCCGCCCAAGAAGGGACCGATGAGCGCGCCGGACTGGGTGCAGGCGGTGTAGGTGCCGAGCGCCGCGCCCCGCCGATCGCGATACAACTCTGCCACTGTGGCCAAGGCGCTGGGCGCGAAGATCGCCGTGGCCAGCCCGTGCACGATCCGCAACGCCGTCAGCAGATTGAGATCGGCAATGAAGGGATAGGCGAACGGCGGCAGACCGAAGGCGATGACGCCCACGCGCAGCAGCATCCGTCGTCCATAGATATCCGACAACGCGCCGGACGGCAGTTTCAGGAACACGCCGGTGAGCGTGGACACGGACACAATCAGACCGATCCGTTCCGGGCTCGCCCCTAACGATTCGGCGAACAGCGACAGGGCCGGCATACGGACCATGTTGTAGCTGACGAAGCAAAAGACCCCGATCGTGCAGAGCAGGGCGAAGCTGCGTGACGTGGTCATGGCGTGGCCGAAGAATGACGGGACTGGGCAGAGGTCGGCCCGTTCCCGCTCAGCGCGCGACGGAGGAACGCGACGTCCTCATCAGGCACGGCCGGCGGATCGGCGGCTTCGAACAGCACCCGTTGCGGCTCGCGGCGCATCACGTCGCCCAGTCGATTGATCGTGTCTATGCCTTTCATCAACTTGCGCGTAACCAGTCCGCCGACCAACGGCCGAAGCAGCGAGATCAACCCTGACAGGACGCGATTGTCCAGCCGCGTGTACGAGACCAGCGTAGTTTCCACGGCTTCGGACCGCCCCGCACTCGCGCTCGAACGCATCCTCACGAGGACCACGGCTTTCCCGGTCACATGAGGCAGGAGCCGGCTCTCGTGAGTACCCTCCAGGAAATACACCCGCGAATCGGCATCCTGATACACGAGATGCACCAACCCCGAGGTCCCCTCTCCGTCATCTCCCCAGACACGGCTCGCCCCCCGCGTTTCGGCCCGGTAGAGGCCCAGATCCAAGCGATTGATCAGCGCCGCCGCGGTCGGAGGACGATCCAACAAGTACCGGTAGAGGGACTCGGACAGCTGTATGTTCACAGGTCCCACTGTGTTGGCGGTCGTATAGTTCGCGATGATGGGCTGCAGACGGCAGCGCCATGTCTCCTCGATTCGCTCCACGGGAAATGTCAGCCCGGCGTGCTGGGCCGGCAGCTCGCAGGCGGCGGCCGTCATCTCGAACGCCAATCCGGCGGCCAGCGCCACGACAGGGACCGGCGGCCATCGGAAGAGAGCCGTCCGCCGGGTCATGACAAGCGGGCCGGAAGGGTGACGGTCAGGTGGACCGGAAACAGCAGCCGTGGATCCTGCCGCAGCCGCGCCTGCCGCAGCAGCACTTCCAGCGAAGGCGTCACCGGCCCCTCGAACGACAGGGCCCCGTTCGTGATCACGGTCACCGGTTTGGACACGTCCACCATCCGGTCATTCAGAAAGAGACTGTAGCGGCGCACCCGTTCGGCGGTGATGGCAATGCGGTTCGGCGCCGTCATCACCGCATCCAGTTTCGCGAACACGCGGTCTTTGATCAGGGCATCGTGCTTATTCACCAGATCGTCCGAAAACGCCGCGATGGAGTCGGTCGCGTCCATCCGGACCCAGCCGAACGGCTGAAAGTGACTCGCTTCGCGCACCACCGTGAGCCGCGCCGGCAGCGGATTACGCCGCTGTCCATTCAGCCAACGGACCAACTCGGGCAGCTCTTCGCGCGGAAAGTAGTGGCCGCCCGCCATCGGATGCTCCCGCTCGTGTTCCCGATAGATATGCGGATAGCCAAGCGCCGTGAGCTCGCGCGAGATGGACCGACTGAGATCGACCGGCATCACACGGTCCTTGACCCCATGGATCATGTAGACCGCCGTATTGCGCAAATTCGCCAGGAACGGCATCAGCACATCGTCCAGCCCGCCGGCCATCGGCGCAATCCCGGCGAACATCGGCGCGTGGTGCATGCCGATCAGCCAGGCGCCGATGCCGCCGTTGGACATGCCGGTGAGAAACACGCGATCCGGATCGATGTGATAGCGTTTGGTCACCTCGCGCACGACCGCGACGACCAGCTCTTCCGCCTGCCTGGTGAACCAGGCGCCGGCCGGATAGGTCGGACAGGCCAGGACATACTCGTCGCCCAATCGGCTTTGCCAGCGATCCAGATAGGCTTCGCCGGTAAAGCCCGCCCCATGCAGGCAGATGACCAAGCCATAGCCTCTCGAGGGGTGATAACTGGGCGGAACGGCCAGGGCGTAGTGAAAAGAGCGCGGACCCACGGCGATCGTCTGTGCCGGCATGGTCCCGACCGGCTGGGGCTGATAGGGGCGAGCCGTCTCGATGAGCCGGCTCACCTGTGCGATGGTCGCGTCCGGATGCGAGAGCAGCGACTGCAGGAACGCCTCGGCTCGATCAGCATCCGGTTCATCGAGATAGGCAAATAGGAGGGACCGCAGATCCGCCGGCGCCTCTGGCGGCTGACTCATGCCAGACCACGGCACGACAGCCAGCAGGAGAACCGCCAATCCGATGAGGCAGGTTCGCGTCATGATTCTTGGACTTTGTCCGAACGCCCGAGGCGACCTTCGACGACGAGATCCGGTCCGATCCAGCGAGTCTGCATGTCGTGCAGCGGCCAGGCCTGCGCCAGGCGGCGCCGCCTGGGCCCGCCGATCAGACTGATCGCACCGGCCCCGCCCAAAAGAAGCGGCGCCACGTACAGACGCACTTCGTTGACCTGACGGGCAGTCAAAAAGGCGTCGTTGATCTCGCCTCCCCCTTCGACCAGCAGACTCGTCACACCGCGGGCGCCGAGCCGTCGGACCAATGCTCGAATATCCACGCGGCCGTCGGCCGACGGCAGAGGGAGCACTTCGATGCCGATCCGTTCGAGCGCTGCACGCCGCGCGCGGGGCGCGGCGGCGGTCGTGGCGATCAGCGTCGGCGCCTGGGCCTGTTGCTTCAGAATCCTGGCCTTGGGATCAATGCGCAACCGGCTGTCCACCACGATGCGCAGCGGCTGCCGGGCCGCCAACCGGCTCAATCGCGACCCCTGCCTGGCCGTGAGCTGGGGATCGTCTTTAAGCACCGTCCCGATACCCACGAGCACTGCATCCACCCGTGCGCGCAGCTGATGCGCCTCTCGGCGGGCCCGCGGGCCCGTGATCCAGCGCAGTTTGCCCGATCCCGCGGCGATCTTGCCGTCCACGGTCATCCCGGCTTTGAGGATGACATAGGGCCGTTTCGTCGTGACCCAGTGGCGATAGGCCCGATTCAGCCGCTCGGCCTCCGACTGCCCGATACCGATCGTGACCGAGACACCTGCCCGGCGCAGCTCACGCACCCCCTTGCCGCGCACGGCGGGATTGGGATCGATCATGGCGACGACCACGTGGCGGATACCGGCCTGGAGGATGGCCGGCACGCAGGGCGGCGTGCGCTTGTTGAGGTGACTGCAGGGTTCGAGCGTGACGTACAGCGTTGCGCCCCTGGCGCGGCGGCCGGCTTGGCGGAGCGCCAGCACTTCGGCATGAGGCCGGCCGGCCGCGTGGTGATACCCCTCCCCCACGACCCGGCCTTGCGACACCACCAGCGCGCCGACCGTTGGATTGGGGCTGGTCTTGCCCAGCCCCCGCTCCGCGAGCCGGAGCGCGCGCGCCATGTACCGGATGGCGGGATGGAGCGCCCTCACCGTTTCTTGCGCGCGACGCGCGAGCGGCTTCTCAACGCATGGCCGGACCGCTTGGCCCGCCGCCCGGCCGGCCTCGATGACGACCGCTTGCCCGAGCTCGCCGCGCCTTGCTCCGCCATCGCCGCTTGCGCGGCGGCCAGGCGGGCGATCGGCACGCGGAACGGCGAGCAGCTC
>CAZXRB010000027.1:15670-15893 GCA_964642845.1 uncultured Nitrospira sp. | reverse complement strand
AGCTGGGATCGCCGCCATGCTCGCCGCAGATGCCGAGCTTGATGCCCGGGCGGGTCTTGCGCCCGCCCGCGATGGCGGTCTTCATCAGCGAGCCCACACCCTCTCGATCCAGCACGGCGAACGGATCGCTCTCCATGATGCCGGCGGTCTTGTAATAGTCGATGAACTTGGCCGCGTCGTCGCGCGAAAAGCCGAACGTGGTCTGGGTGAGATCGTTGGTGCC
>CAZXRB010000027.1:290-15595 GCA_964642845.1 uncultured Nitrospira sp. | reverse complement strand
GATAATTGAGCTTCACGTTGTACCGCTTCATCGTCTCCTGAGCGACTTCACGCACCAGATCTTTTTGCGCGCGCATCTCGGACACCATGCCGACGAGCGGAATCATGATCTCCGGCACGATCTTTTTGCCTTCTTTCGCCAGCTCGCAGGCCGCCTCCACGATGGCGCGCGCCTGCATGCGGGTGATCTCCGGCATCGTGATGCCCAGACGACAACCGCGCAGACCCAGCATGGGATTGAACTCGTGCAGTTCCTCCACACGCGCCAGCAACCGGCGTTGCTCTTCCAGCTTGGTCCCGTCTTTGCCGGTGATCTCGAGTTGCGCGATCTCCACCATGAGCTCTTCCCGCTTCGGCAGGAATTCATGGAGCGGGGGATCCAGCAGGCGGATGGTGACGGGATAGCCCTCCATCTCGCGATAGAGCCCGATGAAGTCCTGCTTCTGCAGCGGCAGCAATTGATCCAGAAATTTCTCGCGCTCTTCGGATGTGCGCGCCAGGATCATTTTCTGCATGATGGGAATGCGATCTTCCGCGAAGAACATGTGTTCCGTGCGACAGAGCCCGATCCCCTCCGCGCCGAAGCCGCGGGCGATCTTGGCCTGATCGGGCACATCGGCATTGGCGCGCACGCGCAGTGTCCGGAGATCGTCCGCCCAGGAGAGCAACGTGGCGAACAACTGATACTTCTCCGACTTCTTCACATCCAGCTTGCCCTGGACGACCTGAATGATTTCCGACTCCACGACGGGAATATCGCCGTCATACACGTTGCCCGTCGAGCCGTTGACCGAGATGTAATCGCCTTCACGGAACACTTTGGGCCCGATGCGCACCGATTGGCTGTCGATCACCTCGACGGCTTCACAGCCGGCCACGCAGACCTTGCCCATCTGCCGTGCCACCACAGCCGCATGGGAAGTCATCCCGCCGCGCGCCGTCAAAAACCCTCGGGCGGCGTTCATGCCGTGGATGTCGTCGGGACTCGTCTCCTCGCGGACCAATACGACTCGATCCCCTGCGGCTCGCATTTCCACGGCGCGATCGGGCGTCAATGCGATCTTGCCTGCCGCCGCGCCCGGCCCGGCCGGCAGCCCCTTGCCCAAGGAAGTCGAGCTGGATTCCACCTTGCTGTCGAAAATGGGATAGAGGTATTGCGCCAGTTGGTCCGGCCCCACGCGCTGCACCGCTTCGCGTTTCGAGATGAGGCCCTCCTTCACCATCTCGACGGCGATCCGCACGGCGGCGATGCCGGTGCGTTTGCCGACGCGCGTCTGCAGCATATAGAGTTTGCCCTCCTGGATGGTGAATTCCAGGTCGAGCATGTCGCGGTAGTGCTTCTCCAATTTCTTGTACGTGACTTCCAGTTCCTTGTAGGCCTGCGGCACCGTGCGAGCCAGTTCGGTCACCGGCAGCGGCGTCCGGATGCCGGCCACCACGTCCTCGCCCTGGGCGTTCATCAGACACTCACCGAAGAACTTGCGCTCGCCGGTGTTGGGATCGCGCGTAAACGCGACGCCGGTGCCGCTCGTGTCCCCCATGTTGCCAAAGACCATGGCGACGACATTGACGGCCGTCCCCCAGGAATCGGGAATGCCGTTCAAGCGGCGATAGGTGATGGCGCGCGCGCCGTTCCACGAGGAAAAGACGGCATGGATGGCCATCCGCAGCTGGTCGTTGGGATCGTCGGGGAACTCCTTCTTGGTCTCTTCTTTGATGAGCGCCTTGAAGCTGGCGACCAGATCGCGCAAGGCGCGGGCGTCCAGCTGCGTTTCATGCGTCACGCCCATTTCTTCTTTTTTATGGTTGAGGATGGCTTCGAAATGGTCGCGCGGCACCCCCATCACGATATTGCCGAACATCGTGACGAACCGCCGATAGCTGTCCTGCGCGAACCGCTCGTTGCGCGTCCTCGCGGCCAGGCCCTCCACCGTCTTGGTCGTGAGCCCGACGTTGAGCACCGTGTCCATCATGCCGGGCATCGAGGCGCGCGCGCCCGAGCGGACCGAGACGAGGAGCGGTTTCTCAGGATCACCGAACACCAACCCCATGGACCGCTCCACCCGCCGGAGCGCGTTGAGGGCCTGGTCCCACATGCCCGGCGGATAGGACTTGCCGCGCTTGTAGTACTCCACGCAGGCTTCCGTGGTGATCGTGAAGCCGGGCGGGACGGAAATCCCGAGGTTGGTCATCTCGGCCAGGCCGGCGCCCTTGCCGCCGAGCAGTTCTTTCATGTTGGAGGCGCCTTCCGCCTTGCCGTCGCCGAAGTAGTACACGTATTTTTTCCCCACGCTGCTCTCCTTTGCGAGACCGTCAGTGCCTTATTGCCGAAGCGCGCCGCGTTCCAATTGCAGTCGGTACCGGGCCACGAGATAGCGCCGCACCACCATGCCGGACACGATGACGCCGCCGACGAATGCGACGAATCCTACCAGCCGGTAATCCGCTTGGACACCCGGATCTATGTAATAGCGGCCGTCCGCGCCCTGCTTCACCCTCGTATCCTTGTCCAGGGTATGAGGCTTGCCGCTCGGGTCGGACAGATTGATCCACTCCGAGCAGAGGCGGACCGGATCGGACGCGCCGGGAAGCCGTTGCCATGTGAGTCTGAGACAGATGTCCGATTTGGGATTAAAGAGATCCGGCGTCTTGACCAGTTCGTCGAGATTGACGCCGCTGAGCCGGATGCCGACGAGCAACACCGCATTGCAGAGCACGATGAGCACCAGCGTGACTCCGACCGTAAAGCGCCGGATCCGCGCATGGCGCGCCGACTCCTCGGACGTCGCGGCGGTCGGGCCCTCCACTGCGGGACGCGGGGTCATAGCACACCGTCCTGATTAACTCCCTTGTACCACAAGTACGGAGAAATCCGCGAACGAGAGGAAACAGTCGTCCACTTCCTTGAGCAGTGACAGCCGGTTATTCCGGACGGCGGGGTCCTCCGCGTTGACCAGGACGGCGTCGAAAAACGCATCGATCGGCGTTTTGAGCCCCGCCAAGACCTCGAGCGCGTCCGCGTAGCGCCCCGCCCGCAGATGCGCGGCCATTGTTTCACGGTCCTGCAAGGCGGCATGGAGACGCCCTTCGGACACGTGCTGGAACCGGTCAGGCATCACCGGCTGTTGGTCCCACGCCTCTTTCTCGACCAGCCGGTGCGCGCGCTTGAAACCGATAATGAGCGCATCAAAGTCGGCGCGACTCGTCATCGCCTGCAGCGCCGTCATCCGTTGGAAGAGATCCCGAAGGTCTAACGTCTGCCGATCCGCCACTTTCAAGACGGCATTCATCACGTCATCGCGCAGGCCGCGCACGGTGCGGCCGTAATGCCGGACCCGCTCGAACAGAAACTCGACCACTCGCTGCCGAACCTCACCGCCGCCGTCGGCCGCTTTGAATCCGGCCGCGGCGATCAACGCGTGGGCTTTCTCGAGCCCCTGCCCGATATTCGTCAGCGTGAGGCCCTCGAGCAGAATGCGAACGATGGCGGTGGCGTGTCGCCGCAGGCCGAACGGATCTTCCGACCCGGTGGGCACAATGCCCACGTGAAAAAACGCGACCAACGTATCGAGCCGATCCGCCAGCGAGAGCACCAATCCTGCCGTCGTGCGCGGCAGGTCTCCTTCCAACGAGCGCGGCAAATACTGCTCGCGGAGCGCCTGGCACACGGTCTCGGATTCCCCGTCATGCTTGGCATACTCTCCCCCCATGATGCCCTGCAACTCGGGAAATTCCCCCACGATGCCGGTCAAGAGGTCGGTCTTGCACAGAGCCCCCGCCCGTTCGCAGGCCTGCACCAGCCCTTCCGGCTGGGGCTGGACCATGCGAGCCAGCACCCCGGCCAGGACGGCGACACGCTCCTGCTTTTGCGCCATGGTGCCGATTTTTTGATGGAACGTCACCCCGTCGAGCTTCTTCGCCCGGGCCTCCAGACGGACCTTGCGGTCTTCGTCGAAAAAGAATTTCGCATCGGCCAGGCGGGCAGCCAGCACGCGCTCGTTGCCCGCACGGATCACCGACATATCTTTCTGCTGATTGTTCGCCACCGCGATGAAGTAGGGCGCGAGTTGGCCGGAGTGCTTGTCGCGCACGGAGAAAAATCCCTGGTGGTTCTTCATCGAGGTGATGAGGATCTCCGACGGCACCGCCAAGTACTCGGGCTTAAAGCTTCCCAGGACCGCGTAGGGCCATTCGGTGGTGTAGACGGCCTGATCCAGCAAGGCGTCATCCGTGTTCAGCTGCACGCCGGCCTTTGCGCAGAGGCGCGCCAGCTGCTTTTGAATCACGGCGCGGCGGCGGGCTGGATCGACCAGTACCCCACGGCGCTCAAGCGCTTGCCGGTAGGAACGGACGTCCCGGATCATGATCGGGCGCCCGCCGCCGAGCACGCGATGCCCATAGGTGCGATCGCCGGCCTTGATGCCGGCCGCCTGGACCGGCAGGACTTGCCCCTGGAGCAAGGCGACCAGCCAACGCACCGGCCGTGCGAATCGCACGCCCGCTTCGTTCCATTTCATGGCTTTGGGAAAACTCAGCTTGCCGATCAGCTGAGGCAACACCTCGGGTAAGACCGCCTTGGCCGGGCGGCCCCTGTCTTCTTTCACCGCAAACAGATAGTCCCCTTTCGGCGTCTGCCGCACTTGCAACTGCTCGACCGACAGGCCCTGGGCGGTCGCAAACCCGATCGCCGCCTTGGTCGGCTGGCCGGCGTGATCAAACGCCACGGCTTTCGATGGCCCCATCGCCTCCTTGACGACGGCGGTCTGATGCACCGCCAATCCTTCCGCGACGAGGACCAGCCGCCTCGGGGTCCCCAGCGTCGTCAGGGAACTGAAGGACAGGCGTGCGTCGTTCAGGACGCGGGCCCCCTCCTGCTTGAGGGATTCGAGCGCCGGCGCGATGAATTCATACGGCAGCTCCTCGGTGCCGATTTCCACCAGCAGCTCACCGGTGGCACTCCGCACACGTTGAGATGTCTTTCGGTCGGACGCTGATCGTTTCATGACGGTGGATTAACGACCTGATCGGACGTTGGCCCTTGAGCCGGCCTTCGCGGTCCGCCGCCCCAAGAGCGGATGACCCATGGCGGCCCGTTCTTCGATGTAGCGCTCCGCGCACTGGCGGGCGAGGGCCCGGACACGGCCGATATAGCCGGTGCGCTCCGCAACGCTGATCGCTCCGCGGGCATCCAGCAAGTTGAACGCGTGCGAGGACTTGATGCAGTAGTCGTAGGCCGGCAACGTCAGCCGCTTGTCCGTCCGGGCGAGCAGGCGCTTACATTCGGCTTCATAGGACTGGAACGCCTGCATCAACATGGCGACATCTCCCTCTTCGAAGTTGTAGCGGGAGAACTGCACCTCGGTCTCCTGGTGGATGTCGCCGTAAGTGACGTGGTCCGTCCAAGCCAGATCGAAGACGTTGTCGATCTGCTGGAGATACATGGCGATCCGCTCGGTGCCATAGGTGATCTCGCCGGTGATCGGGCTCAATTCGATGCCGCCGATTTCTTGGAAGTAGGTGAACTGCGTGATTTCCATTCCATCCAGACGCACCTCCCACCCCAAGCCCCACGCGCCTAACGTCGGCGACTCCCAATCGTCTTGAATGAAGCGGATGTCATGGTGTTTGGGGTCGATGCCGAGCTGCGCCAGACTGTCGAGATACAGTTCCTGGATAGTGTCGGGCGAGGGCTTCAGCACGACTTGGTACTGATAGTAGTGCTGCATGCGGTTCGGATTCTCGCCGTAGCGCCCGTCGGTAGGACGACGGCAGGGCTGCGCATAGGCCGACCGCCACGGTTCCGGACCCAGCGAACGCAAGAAGGTGGCGGGATGAAATGTCCCGGCCCCCATTTCGATGTCGTACGGTTGATGGATGACACAGCCTTGATCGGCCCAAAAACGGTGCAGCGCAAGGATGAGATCTTGATAGTTCACGGGGACGTCGTGGTCTGATGAGATCTTCTTGAGAGAGTCGCCAAGCTAACAAGATTGCTTTCACCCTGTCAAGCGAGAAACCCTCTTGGATCAATAGCTTGTATATTGTCACTTCGGTGAGCTGTCCCGTCATTGGTGAGGGCTGTCGATCTCCACCCTTGACGAACCGGCAACCATTCACCTATCGTGTCTTTCTTGATTAATAAAGTCGAGTTATGAAGCTCTCCAAGAAAAGTGAGTATGGCTTGCGCGCATTGTTGGAATTGACGCTCGCTCATGGCAAGACGACGCTGCAGCGCCATGACATCGCCGCGCGCCAACATATTCCCGTCGAGTTCCTGGAGCAAATACTCCTGGCCCTCAAACGCGCCGGGCTCTTGGCCAGCCGGCGCGGCATGAAAGGGGGCTATAGCCTGATTAAACCGCCGGACAGCATCACCTTGGGCCAGGTCATCAGAGTGCTCGACGGTCCGCTCGCCCCCATCGGATGCGTGAGCAAGACCGCGTATCAAAAATGTTCGGACTGTCCCTACGCTGATAAATCGTCGTGCCCCGTGCAACAGGTAATGGGCACGGTACGGGATGCGATCGCCGGCATCCTGGATCACTACACGCTGGCGGACTTCGCCGCCGGTTCTCCGCGAGGATCATGATGGACCAAGTGGTGCTGGTCCTGATCACCTTTGTGGCCGCCACGGTCAACGGCGCCCTTGGTTATGGATTCTCGTCCATCACGGTGCCCGTCGCGCTGCTGTTCTATACGAACCGCGTCTTGAACCCGGCGTTGGTCTTGGTGGAACTGGTCATCAACAGCTACGTGCTCTTCATCAATCGGGGCAGCATTCCGAACATCTGGCGCCGCGTGGCGCCGATCCTGATCGGGCTCGTCGTCGGCATCGGGATCGGCAGCTACATTCTGTTTCTCGTACAGCCGGCCTGGATCAAATTCGTGACCTATTTTTTCTTGCTGCCCCTCATTCTCCTGCAGGCAGCCGGCATCCGGAAACCGATCCGGGCCGAGAAGGCCATTGCCGTCCCGTTCGGTGTCGGCATCGGCACCTTATATTCCGTCACGACCATCTCCGGCCCTCCCTTGGCCCTGCTGTTCAACAACCAGGGATACGCCAAACAGGACTTCCGGGCTGCGCTTGGCGTGATCCGCGTCGCAGAATCGTCATTGACGGCCGTCGCGTACGGCTTCATCGGCCTCTATAGCGCCGGGAGCATGGAGATCATTCCCTACATCGTCCCCAGCGTCCTACTGGGCATTCCCCTGGGCACGTTCCTCATTCGCTGGATGGACCCCGAAACGTTCAGGCGCATTTGCATGGCCTTCGATGCCTTAGTGGTGGCATTCGGACTGTCGCGCGTCCTCGTCGAACTGAACCTGGCTTCCACCGTGACGACCTATAGTATCCTCGGGATCGTCGTGACCTTTAATGCCTTCCTGCTCTATCGATACTTCAGCACGAGGGCCAGCCCGCAACAGACTGGTCGCTAGCCCCGCACGTAGCGAATCTTTCCGCAGGGAAACACCTACACCCGCCATTTCTTCGTTTGCGGCTCATTTTTCCCAACCGTACGGCGACCTGAAGGCCAGAGCCTGCACCTGCTGGGTTATCTACCACCCTTCTCTGAGCCTAAGTATCTGACAACGTGAGAGTTGTTCGATGGCATTGTGATTGCTAGCAGTGTCCCTCAATGCTGCTGTTTACCATTTTGATCGTAAGCGCAGTCGCGATGAGCGTATTCAGCATCCCCTACCACCACCCAACCCAGGCAGGTTCATGAACAACCTTTTCCGTGCCGCGTCGGGACTCATCTTGTCTGCTCTCGTGTCCGTACTCACCGGTTGCGGTGGAGAGGGCGCTGGCGATCCCTCCATCACCACATCGGCCACTCCGACCGGTGTAACGGCGTCGCTCGCCTGGGACCCGGTCCAGGATCCCACGGTCTTCGCCTATTACGTGCACTTCGGGCGGCAGTCGTCGGGGCAGTCCGGCTCCTGCCAGTACGAAGATTCACAATACGTGTCTTCGCCCAGCGCCACAATCACCGGGCTCGATCCCAACACGCGCTACTATTTTGCGGTGAGCGCCTACAATGGATTGAGCAGTCCCTGCTCCAACGAAGTCACCACGGTGACACCCGCACAGACCTAAGTGGGGAACGTTCTCCCGGTCAGGCCACTTCGGAACGCGGCGCAGTGCTGCGCCGCGTTCATTGACTCCCTCCAGGCGTTTTGTTAGCCTCATCCCCCGCCGCATTGCTACCGATAGCATCCTGAGAGAGACAGTCGGTAGCATCTGAAAGAGATCATCCGAAAGGAGTGTCAATGCCGAGCTCTACCGTCACACCCGACCTGTTGACCGCGCTCCATAATAAGGCCACCGAGCTCCGGATCGACAGCGTGCGCGCCACGACTGAAGCCGGGAGCGGCCACCCGTCCAGCTGCTGCTCGGCCGCCGATATCGTGGCAACGCTGTTCTTCTCGGTGATGCGGTACGATCCCGCGAATCCGAAAGCGCCGAACAGCGATCGCTTCGTCCTGTCCAAAGGCCACGCCGCGCCGCTGCTCTATGCCGCCTGGGCGGAAGCCGGACTCTTCCCCAAGAGCGACCTTCTGAAGCTCCGCACGCTGACGTCCGATTTGGAGGGCCATCCGACACCCCGCTTGCCGTTCGTCGACATGGCGACGGGCTCGCTCGGTCAGGGCCTGCCGGTCGGAGTCGGCCTTGCGCTGAACGCCAAATTCGTAGACCGGCAGGATTATCGGACCTACGTCCTGATGGGCGACGGCGAATCCGTCGAAGGCTCCGTCTGGGAAGCGGTCGAAGTGGCCCGGCATTACCGGCTGGACAACCTCTGCGCGATCGTGGACGTCAATCGGCTGGGTCAAAGCGACCCGACCATGCTCCAGCACGACATGGAGGCCTACCGCTCACGCTGGGCGGGGTTCGGGTGGCATGCCATCGTCGTCGACGGCCATGACATCGCCGCGCTGCTGGCTGCGTCTGCCGAAGCGGCCAGCACCAAGGACCGCCCCACCGTCCTGCTCGCCAAGACGTTGAAGGGGAAGGGCGTTTCCTTTATCGAAAACCACCCGAACTGGCACGGCAAGCCGCTGGCCAAGGGAGAAGAAACCCAGAAAGCGTTGGCCGAGCTGACTCAGCAGCTCAAACCGAACGGCGTGGCGCCCGCGATCACCAAACCGACCGCCGTGGCCCCGGCCAAGCCGGCCATAGGCCAGTTGGCTCCGCCTCCGTACAAGCCGGGCGATTCCGCCGCCACCCGGGAAGCGTTCGGCGTGGCGTTGGAAGCCTTGGGAGCGGCGAATCCGTTGGTGGTGGCGCTCGATGCGGACGTAAAGAATTCGACCTACACCGAGAAGTTCGCCAAGAAATTTCCCCAACGCTTTTTTGAAAATTTCATCGCCGAGCAGAACATGCTGGGCGCAGCCGCCGGTCTGGCCGCCTGCGGGAAAATTCCGTTCGTGGCGACGTTTGCCGCGTTTTTCACCCGCGCCTATGACTTTATCCGGATGGCCGCCATCAGTCAGTCCAACATCAAACTGGTCGGGACCCACGTCGGCGTCAGCATCGGCGAAGATGGCCCCTCACAAATGGGCTTAGAGGACATCGCCATGATGGCTGCGCAACCCGGCATGGTGGTGTTGTATCCCTCGGACGCCACTGCGACCTATCGGCTCATTGAAGCGGCCGCGGCGCACAAGGGCATGGTGTACGTGCGTACGGGCCGGCCGAAATCGCCGGTCCTCTACGGCCCGGAGGAGCGCTTCTCCATCGGCGGCAGCAAGGTCCTGCGTCACAGTGCCAACGACGCCTTGACGATCGTCGCGGCCGGTGTCACCCTGTTCGAAGCGCTGAAGGCCCATGACCAGTTAAAGACCGCCGGCATCGCGGTGCGGATCGTCGACCTCTATAGCATCGCGCCGATCGACCGGACCACGTTGATCGACAGCGCCCGCGCGACGCGCAATCGCATCCTGACAGTGGAAGACCATTACGCGCACGGCGGGCTGGGTGACGCGGTGCTGAGCGCGGTGGCGGCCGAAGGCATCGCCGTCCACAAGTTGGCCGTCCGGGCCATCCCGCACAGCGGGAAGCCGGACGAGCTCATCGATCATTTCGCGATCGGGGCACGGTCCATTGTCGAAACGGCCAAACACATCGTCAAGTAAGCGTCTCGACTCCTCGACGCCGGATCCGCTCGCCGGCATTCCCCTTCTCAACATTCTGAGCACCCAGGACCGCCAGCGGGTCCTGGGTGAGCTGACCGAGTCCCGCTACGGCAAGGGCGAGTTCATTTTTCGCGAAGGCGACCCGACCGAATATTTCCACATTCTCAAGGCAGGCACGGTCAAGTGCGTCAAATCGACGCCCGACGGCAAAGAGTGCACGCTGAAAGTGCTCATGCCGGGCGACCTCTTCTGTTGCGACGCCGCCGCGTTCGATGGCACCGCCCATCCCGGCACCGCCCAGCCGATGGGGGAGGTCAGCATCCTGCGCATGCGCAAGAAGACCTATTTCGACATGCTGCGTCGAAGTCCGGATGCCGCGCTGGAAGTCATCAAGTATTTGGGCAACCGGCTCCACGAAGCGCAGGAGAAAGCCAAAGTGCTGGCGCTCGACCGCGCCGATCAGCGCTTGGCCGCCTTGCTGGTGGAGTTGGCGACCCGCAACGGTGTCCCCGATGCACAGGGCCTCAGGCTCGGCATCAGACTCACCCGTCAGGACATGGCGAACATGGTGGGAACCACGACGGAGACGGTCATCCGCATCATGAGCCGCTTCAAACGGCAGCAACTCGTGAGCGGCACGGCTAACCGCCTGATCATCCGAAACCTCGCCCGGCTGAAAGGCATCGCCTCCCCCTCCTGACAAAATTCCAAAACATGATCTACGTCATATTCTTTTGACCGCGATGTTCCGTATGCTGCACGCCGTCCGGAACCCCTTCGTGTGAGATCCGTGGGCCATCGCAGTGGTTGATTAACCGGAAGGAGTCCTATGCGCATCCATCGTACCTCAGTTCGAGCCGTGGCGTTGGCAGCCGGCATGGCGGCATGCATCGCCGTCGCGGCCGCCCCGGCCCTCGCCAAAACACATGATGTCGCCATGACCGCGGTGGAAACCGACGTCGTCATCGACGGCGGCGGAGAAAAATACGCGGCCTGGACCTTCAACGGCACCTTTCCCGGCCCGGTGATCCGGGTCACCGAAGGCGACACCGTCAAGTTCACGTTGAATAATCCGGCCACAAACAAGAATCCACATGCCATGGATTTTCACGCGGCGGAGATCGACTTCCTGGCCAACTACAAAGCCATCAACCCGGGCGAGACGATCAGCTATACCTTCGTCGCCAAGAAGCCCGGGATCTTCTTTTACCATTGCGGCGCGCCGCCCATGATCCAGCACGTCGCGCGCGGCATGTTCGGCGCCATCATCGTCGACCCGAAAGACGCCAAGGCGTTGCCGAAAGCGGATCGCGAATACGTCCTCGTGCAGTCCGAGTACTTCAAGAATCCGAACGACGTGCAGAGCATGTTCGACCGGAAGTTCGACGGCATCATGTTCAACGGCGGGATCTTCAAGTATCATCCGTTCGTGACCGGCGGCGGGAAATTGGACGCGAAGCCCGGCGAGCGCGTGCGGATTTATTTCGTCAACGCCGGCCCCAACGAGTTCTCGGCGTTTCACCCGATCGGCGAGATCTGGGACAACGTCTATGAGAGCGGCAATCCGGCCAATAATCTCAAAGGCGTCCAGACCTACGTGGTCGGGCCGGGCAGCGCCGCGACGTTCGATGTCGTCGTCGAATCCGCCGGCGCCTATCCGCTGGTGACCCATTCGCTGACGGGCGCCTTGCGTGGCGCGATCGCCGTGCTGCTGGCGTCGCCGGAAGCGAAGCCGCAGCCGCTGATGCCGATGGTGCCCTGGGAACTGCCCGCCAAGTAGCGTCGCTGAACCGTGACGAGCGCCGGGCGGTCGGGGTCAGTCCGACCGGCCGGCGCTTCTTCTCCGAAGAGAAAGGACCGACCATGCCCATGCCGGGCGTGCGGTTTGCCACTCTGTTGCTTTTGGGCTGCGCCTCCGTCGCGTGGGCCGGGCCCCGTTTGGAGCGAGTGGCGTTGCGCCTGACCGGTCCATCCTGTGCCGCCCAGTATCCCGCTCTATCGGCCTCGCTGTCAGCGGTGGAAGGAGTCCGGCGCACGGACTTCACGCTCGTTCCCGAGCATCTCATTGTCGATATCGATACCGGCATGCGAACGAGCCCTGACCTCACAGCCCTCATCATGCGCATCCTGCAGCAAACCGGCTGCCGTGCCGAACCGATGGAATCCTGCATCACAGCGACTCCCTTGGCTCACCATGCCGACATCCCGTCCGAGGCGCGTGGCGACTCCCACTAAGTCCGCCGAAGCCGCGCGCCGCCCGAGCGGCGCGCGGCTTCGGTTGCGCCTGCGGGTCTCTCTCTGTATTCTCGGTCTTGCGCTCTGTTCGCCGTCGCGCGCGGCGGCGCAGGAAGCCCTGCTCGAGCTGCTGCCGATCCGCCCGTTCAACTTCGATATCGCGTTGCGCCAACAGAGCTTCGCGCCCAACGACCGGGAAATCACCTTGCAGGCCGGCCTCACCGCCCTGCGCTACGGAGACGGTGAAATCCGTCTCGGTTATCAGTACTTCAGCATCCATACGGATGATTTCCGGACCGATCAGCACGGCATTTTTCTGAATCCGCGCTGGAACAACGTGCTGGATCTCCTCGACTTCCCCGCCCCGATGCCGATCAATCGACTCCTGAAGCATCTCTTGTTCGGCCCTCTCGAAGATCGAGCCATTCCCTACGTCGGCGCTTTGCTGGGCACCGTGTTGTCTGGCCAGGGACGGGCTTCTCCGGGTCTGTTGTACGGAGGGCAAGCGGGCGTCCGATTTCCCGTGGCCCGCGGTATCTCGCTGGATTTGAGCCTGCAATTCACTCAGTATGAAGTCAATTTCCAAGGGGAGTCAGGCCAGTCACAGCAATGGCTCTTTCTGACCGGCGTGAGATATTGATGAATCCCTCGTCACATGCCGGATCTTGCCGTTCGACTTTCGTTCTCTCACTCGTCACTCGTCACACAGCACTCGTCGCGTTGGTTCTCTTCCTGCAAGGCTGCGGGCTGATTTTCGACGCCGTGCAATCGGTGTATCCCATCAGCACCAACGAATTGGACGCCATCTGCCGCCGGGGCAAAGTGCAGGTCGGCATCGCGGCTGAGCCGTTGCGTCCCTTCGTGTTTCCCGCGGTCTGGACCGACGAAGGCGCCCGCGTGACCGGCCTCGATGCCGAGCTCATCCGCGAGGTGGTCGACGCACTGACCCGCCGATGCGGGCATCCCGTGGCGCCGGTGCTTCATTTGGTGCGGTTCCGCGATCTGTTCCTGCTGCTCAACGAGGGCCAGTTGGATTTCTTCGTATCGGCGGTCGCCGCCGGCGTGCCGGCTCCCGCCCGGGCGGGCTTCGCCTATTCGTCGCCGTACTTCGAACAGGGCGGCGTAACCGCGATCTCGAAACGTCCGGAGGTCCGCGAAGCGATCCGAGCGCGTCTCGGCGACCACCCGAGTGTCGACCGCGCAGGCCAACTCTTTGACGGCCTGGCGGTCGCTGTCCAGGACGGCACCGCCGCGCATCTCTACGCGGAGGCCCTGCTGCGTCCCAGGCGGCTGATCGTCTGCGATTCCCTTCCCGCAGCCTTCGAGTACAGCGAATCCACCAGCGTCGATGTCGTCTTGGGCGCCAGACCGGTATTGGAATTCGTCGTGAAAACCACCCGGCGCGAGTGGGCGCTGCTGACGAGGACCGACGGCCGCCCCCTGTTGCTCACGGAGGCCCAGTACGCCGTCGTGATGGCGGAGGAAAACTACACCCTGCGCTGGTTCATCAACGACGTCATCTTTCAGCTCCGACAGACGGGCCGTCTCGACGCCATGCGGCATCGCTGGCTGGATGAGACCTATGCCTACCCGCGCCGGGCCTCGACCGAAGGTCTGCCGTTCGATGTCGCCAAGATGCCGGCCCACTATGCGCAGGGCGTGTGTCGGGAGACCGTTCCGCGGTAGCTCTGCAAGGAGGCGATATGAAACGCACTCTTTTCCTCTCATGCTTCTTCACGGCTTTGGCGGCATCCCTCGCCTGGGCCGCGCTGCCGGAGCAGGTGCGGGCGGAAGCCGAAGAAACCGCCCGGCTCCTCGCCAAGCTGCTGCAATCCGGCCGGTTGGTGATCGAGCACCATCAAGCCCTCATCGACGATCCCCATCGGGGCGAGAAGGGCTTCACGCCGGAGGTCTTCGAGCGGCAGCTGCGCGAGGAGTTCCACAGACGGACGGGCATCGATCTGTCCAGCCTCTCACAAACCTCGGCTAACTTCGCCGTGCCTCCGCTCGCGCGGGAGCTGCTGCCGGCACTGATCGAGGCCAGCAAGGAAGTCGTGCAGGATGCCCAAGTCGTGATCAATCAGCGCGGTATCGGCTACAAGAATTTCATTCCCGCGACGTACGGCAGCCAGGCCGCCGCGCGCTTTTCCAAGCGCTCTCACGTGCAACTCAAGCAAACGACGCTGCAGCCGCGCAATCCCAAGAACGAGCCGGACGACTACGAACGGTCTGTGTTGCAGTGGTTGTCGGGCAGGCCGAACAGCGAAGCCTACGTGAGCGAGCTCACGGATGCCGGCAAGACCTTGCGCGTGATGATGCCGATCTACTATGTACGGGAGTGTCTCGCCTGCCACGGCGAGCCGAAAGGCGAGTGGGACATCTCCGGCTATCCGAAAGAAGGCGCCCACGAAGGCGACTTGGCCGGCGCCATCAGCGTGCGGATTCCGCTGGGTGGAAGATAGAGAAGGATCGTGCGGGACACGGACGCAGGACGCGGACTACCGATAAGCGAAGGCGTCCAGTTGAATCGATTTGATAGGCTTGGCTTCTCCATGGACCATGCGACGAACCCGCTCAGCGGTGTCTCGGCTGAACACTGGTTCGCCGCAATGGGCGCAGACAGTAGCGGGAATTTGTTCCACCCGTACGGGCTTGCCGTCGATGTCGAAAACCTCGTTGACCAGTTCTTGACGACTCTCTGTCTTGCCGCACACATGGCACCGAAACATGACTACCTCCGTCTGGCGTAATCATACCACTCTGCCGGATCCGGCTCATAGACAGTGATGATTTTCACCATCTCAGAATCGGCATAGGAAACTTGAATGTGCAACGGTCGCCTCGTCTCCGTAAATCCAAGTGCCATGCGACAAGCCCCTCCCGCATCCGACGAGGCGACCTCGCCGGCGGTAGCTGTGACATGTGGCTCTTCTC
>CAZXRB010000027.1:0-264 GCA_964642845.1 uncultured Nitrospira sp. | reverse complement strand
CATCATGCAGCGTGCGGTGCACTATATCGACTGTTTGCCTGCCACGGAGCCGAAAGACGGGTGGGACATCGGGCGCCATCAGCGTGCGGATTCCGCTGGGGACGAGATAGTCGAATCGTAGCGGCTTCGACGTTTGACATCTGATGGGCCACGATATAGCATCAACGCATCATGGCGCGAACGACACTCGATATAGACACTCCTATTCTTAAAGAACTCAAGGCGCTCCAAAAAAAGGAGAAGCGTTCCTTGGGGCGAGCGGCG
>CAZXRB010000026.1:33381-42752 GCA_964642845.1 uncultured Nitrospira sp. | reverse complement strand
TGCCTTCGAACTTTTTCATGTTCCAGGACACCAGGGCGGGGCCGGATGCCGTGAAGAGATGGAGCCCGTTGTAGTCGAACCGAACCGCCGTGACCTTCATGGGATAGCCCGACATGTGCCAATTCTGTTCGTTGTCGGTGCGAAAGAGGTGCACCGAGCCGTCAAGATTTCCGGAAGCCAGATACGCTCCACTGGGACTCACCGCAATCGACAACAGCGCGCCGTCGTAGGGGAATGACCGCACCGGTTGCTCTTTGCCGATTTTCCACAGCCAGGCCCCGCCATAGCTGGCCGAGACCACTCCGCCACCGCGCGGCATCCAGGCCAACGCGGAGACCGTCGTCTTATGCGGCGGCAGCTCCACGGTCGATTGCAGCACAGTCCCGTCCCAGGACCAGATTCCGAGCACCTTTCCAGCGGACGCCGCCAGGTAGGTGCCGTCGGGAGACCAGGCCAGATGTTCGAGCCAGGATCGATCCGACCCAACCGGAAGCACGGCCCGCTCTTCGCCGGTCTCGGACGACCACACGCGCATCACGCCGTCCTGCCCACCGGTCGCCAATTCGTTGCGGGTCGGATGCCAGGCCATGGTGAGCGCGGCGTACTCATGGCCCTTCAGGCGGCCGACCGGATTCAGGGCGGGAATCTGCCAGATCGCCACCTCGCCCGATGCTGCACAGGCCGCCAGGCAGGTGCCGTCAGCAGAGAAGCCCACCCGGTTGATGTAGTCGCCGAGCGCGACACATCCGGCGGGCGAGAGTCTCACTGCAGGTTGACGTTTGGCTACACGAGGCATGCCCGGAACCCCTTCGTCAAGGCATCCCGATCGAGATCCCTGCCGATGAACACCAATTGATTGTGCCGCGGTTCACCGGCTTTCCACGGGCGGTCGGCCTTGCCGTCGAACAACATGTGGACGCCTTGAAACACGAACCGCCGGTCGCGGCCCTTGACGTTGAGGATGCCCTTCATCCGATAGATGTTGGTCCCCATCGTGGAGAGGATCGTCCGGAACCAGCCGTTCACTTTCTCTTCATCCACCAGGCCCTCTTCCACGAGGGCCACGGAGAAGACGCTCGGATCGTGCTGATGCGCCTCTTCGCCGAGAAAGTTGGGGTCGATCTCCAGCTTGCGGCTGAGATCGAAGGCGCCGATGTTCAACAGCCGATTGATCTCCACCTGAGCGTCTTTCGTCCGGTGAATCTTCGCCATGACGTTGATCGCCCGGATCCGCGCCTCCAGCTTGTCCACCTCCGCGGGGGGAACGAGATCGATCTTGTTGAGCAGGATCACGTCGGCGAAGGCGATCTGCTCCTTGGCCTCCGGGCTCTTGTCCAAATGGTCCCAGATGTGCTTCGAATCGACGACGGTCACGATCCCGTCGAGCAGCAGCCGCCGCCTCATCTCGTCGTCGACGAAAAACGTCTGGGCCACCGGCGCCGGGTCGGCGAGGCCGGTCGTCTCGATGACCATGTAGTCGAACCGGTCCTTACGTTTCAGCAGCGTCCCGATGATGCGGATCAAATCGCCCCGGACGGTGCAGCAGATGCAGCCGTTGTTCATCTCGAAGATCTCTTCGTCCGCGCCGATGACGAGCTGATTGTCGATCCCCACCTCGCCGAACTCGTTCACGATGACCGCCACCCGTTTGCCGTGCTCCGTCGTCAGAATACGATTCAGGAGCGTCGTCTTGCCGGCGCCGAGAAATCCGGTCAGCACCGTGACCGGTACCGGCTCTTGCCCTGTCGGAAGCATCATTCCCTCCTTTGTTCAGTGCTCCATTGCCATTCGCATCCTCCGTAGGACAGGGCCGGACGTGTTCGGCGTGCGGGCCGACCACCCGGCAAGCGCCTCGTTCGACACGAACGAGAACAGACGGACGCCCGATCCTGGCTACGCAGGATGCGACGAACGGAACCGATACGAATCGAGTCGTGTTAAATCAGGGCGGGCGGACCGCGGGAGAGTTCAATGAAAAGCGGTGCAGAGCGGAGCGGCGGCTGATACGTCGCCTCGGCCGTCGCGACGCCGAGGGTCACCGTCACGTCGGCATGAGCCGACAGCAGAGACGTGCCGGCCACATGATCGAGCCAGGCGCAGAAATCCGCCTCACTGTGGTGGGCATCCGACGGAAGGGCCAGCTCATGTTGGAGGAGCAGCGGGCTCAGCAGCACGGCGAGGACCAGATAGGCCGCGGCCAATCCGACCCTGATCCAGAACGAGGCGCTGGAAACGCTTACCGGCATTGGGGGCACCAACCGAAAAATTCGAGCGCGTGGCTCTCGACCGAAAACCGGGTTCGCTCCTCGACGATCTGCGTCAGCTTCTTCAACGGGCAGAGCATGAGGTCGACGATCTTCCCGCAGCCGCGGCATTGGATATGGTGATGATGTTCCCGGCCATGCCGCACTTCGTACCGCATCTGCCCTTCGTGGAGGCCCACCGGGGTCACCAAGCCGAGCTCTTGCAGCATGGCCAAGTTCCGATACACGGTGACCAGGTCCACCGGCCTCTGTTGCTTCTTGAGCCGCTCATGCACGTCGGCTGCGGTGATCGGAAGCGGGCTCTGCTCCAGGATCGCGAGAATCGCCTTCCGGGGCTTGGTCAACTTCTTGCCGCCTGCTTTGAGACTGTCGAGAATCGAGGCCGCCATCGTCGGTCGTAATTGCAAGTGACTTGCATTTATCATTCTGGCCGGCTGCTTGTCAATCCCCGGCCGTTCCCGGCTATGATGCAGCCGCATCATGCGCGCTGCCGGCCGCCCGCATATCTTATGTAAGGAGGAACCGATGAAATCGAGGATGTCGTTTATCCAGCGCTGTGCCCTGCTGGTCCTTGTACTCGCGATCGGACTCAGCTGTGGGTGCGGTCTTTCGCTGGGACAGCCCCCCAAAACAATTCAGTACCGAACCCTGACCCTGGCCTTTCCGCCTGCGCCGTCGCTCCTCCAAGCGAAGCTGGAGGAGCTGGGGGCCGAGGGATGGGAGCTGATCCTCGCCATTCCCCAATCAGGCACGCTGATCTTCAAGCGCTTGTGACGCTAGGAGGCAAACGTACACGCATGCTAGGATGCGGCTGCCATGCTGATCGATACCCATACGCATCTTGACGATGCTCGGTATGACGAGGACCGGGAGGCGACGATTGCCCGGGCATGTGAGGCCGGCGTGGCGGCGTTGGTCACGATCGGCTGCGACCTCGCCACCAGCCGCGCGGCCGTCGCGTTGGCCGAGCAGTATCGGTTCGTCTACGCCTCCATCGGGGTCCATCCGCACGAAGTGAAGCACATTCAGGACGACTGGTACGACGAATTTCGCCGCCTCGCGAAACACCAGAAGGTCGTGGCTTATGGAGAAATCGGGCTTGACTATCACTACAACCATTCTTCGCCGAAGGAGCAGCGCGACCGGTTCCGGGAGCAGATCCAACTCGCCCGCGAATTGAAGCTCCCCGTGATCATCCACACGAGGGAGGCGCAGGAAGACACGATCGGGATCTTGAAGGAAGAGAAGGCGTCAGACGTCGGCGGGGTGTTTCACTGCTTTGCCGGGGATGCCTGGCTGGCGAAGGATGCGCTGGACCTGGGATTCTATCTCTCGTTTTCAGGCATTCTGACGTTTCAAAATGCGGCGATGCTGCGCGAGATCGCGAAGACGGTTCCGCTTGACCGCGTGCTCATTGAGACCGACTGCCCGTATCTCGCGCCGGTCCCGCACCGGGGCAAACGGAACGAGCCGGCGTATGTCACGCACGTGGCCGCACAGCTCGCGATGCTGCGAGCGGACGAACCGGGAATCTCGCCCGACACGATCGCGCTGGCCACCGCGCGAAACGCCAAGCGCTTGTTTAGAATCGCTTGAGCTGCCGATTCCGTTCCCGCATCGCCTTGGGCAATTTCCTCGGGTTGCCTTTCTTGTCGGGCCCTCGACGCGGGCGGTCGTCCTCGCCCGGATCCAGCTCCTTGCCGATCATCGATCTCGCCCCGGGGCCCCGCTCCGCGAGTTTGCCGGCAAACCACTGCGCGGTCATCACCGTCGCTCCGTGCGCCCGCGCCGTCGCCGTGATTTCATGATCGGACGTCACCACCGCGCAGTCGGCCCCATACTCCCGCGCCAGGCGCTGAATGACCTGATCGGCCTTCTCGCCGCGGCGGGAGTACCACACCTGCACGCCGGCACGATGCTCGCGCTGCTCAAGCGGATGCCCCTGTTGCCATCCGTCGAAGACGACGGTGATCGGATGGCCCTTCCGGTGCCGGTAGGCGGCCAAATCTTGGAGCAGCGATTCCCTCGCCTGCTCCGATCTCGAAGCGGACACGACGCCGAGCAGGTTGTACCCGTCGATGATCAGATGCATCGCCATCGGCGCCACGCTACTCCCGGCTTGAACCGGCTGTCAACGACGCCGCGGCATCACGTCAATCCCTTGACAAGACGGCGGACATCTGAGAAACATCAGGCATCCCCTCGCATGGCGGCTTGTATGCGAAGCGTGAGTCATCGGCGTCCCTCTTCCGCCTTCTTGATGCTGCTGATCGGCCTGGCGGTCATGCTGAGCATCTCGCTGATTCCACGCGGCCATGCCGAGGCCGGCACACCGGACCGAGACCGAGCCTCCATCTCGACCGGCAAGAAGAAATCCCGCGTCCCCGCCGCGCGAGCCTCGTTGGGACCGGCCACCATTCATAATTTCCGGGCGATGATCGGACCGGACAAGACGCGCCTGGTCATCGACTTGGACCGGCACGCCACGGTGGTGGAACGCCGGGCCGGCAACCCGAGTCGTCTGGTGATCGCGATCCCCAATGCGGCCATGAGTCGGTCGGCGTTGGCCAAGACTTTGGACGGCACGGTGCCATCGCCTTTTCAGGTGACGCACACCGCATCCATGGTCGCCGTCTCGCTCCCGACGTCCGCGTTCCGCTCCTATAAACAGTTCACCCTCTCGAACCCGCCTCGGCTGGTCGTGGATATCACGCCGCCGGTCGATCCCGCGTCGGCGCCTCCACCGCCCGCGCTGGAGGCATCCCCTGTCCCGAGCGCCCCGCTGATTCAACCGGCCGCGCCGCCGCCGAAGGGCTATACCACCATCGTCATCGATCCCGGCCACGGAGGCAAAGACCCGGGCGCGCGCGGCCTCCGGCACACGGAAGAGAAAGACATCACGCTGAAAGTTGGACTGAAGCTGCGCGACCTGCTGGCCAAACAGCCCGGCGTCAGGGTGCTGATGACGCGCGACCAGGATGTGTTCGTCGAACTGGAAGACCGGGCCAAGTTTGCCAACAGCCATGAGGCCGATCTGTTCGTCTCGATCCACGTGAACTCGCATCCGTCCCGGCTGGTCAAGGGCATCGAAATCTATCACTTCGGAGAAGCCAAGGATCAGCGCGCTCTCGAAGTGGCGGCGCGGGAAAACGGCACGCCGCTGAACAGCACCGGCGTGGGCTGGGAATACCTCGTGGCCGATCTGCTGACGACCAAGAAAATCGAAGCCTCCCTGGAGCTCGCGTGGACCACGAAAGAAGCGATGGTCTCGCACCTCAACGGCCACTATTCGTTGAGCGACCACGGGGTCAAGACCGCGCCGTTCTACGTACTCCGATTCACCAGCATGCCCAGTATCCTTGCAGAGATCGCCTACATCTCGAACCCCGCCGAGGAAGAGCTGCTCCGCAAGCCCGCGTTCGTGCGGGACGTGGCCGAATCGCTCTTTCAAGGCGTGAAAGCCTACCTCGCCACCAACAAATCGGCGATCCGCTGAATCGGCGCCCCTGGGGCGCTGCGCCATGCCGACTGTCAAACTGACGCTGGAATACGACGGCACCGGCTTCGCAGGCTGGCAGCGCCAACCGGATCGACCGACGCTCCAAGAAGCCGTCGAACGGGCCGTCGAAGGGGTCACGCAAACCAAGGTCTCGGTGATCGGGGCCGGACGCACCGACGCCGGCGTCCACGCGCTGGGGCAGGTGGCCAGCTTTCGCATCGACCGGGACATGGCTCCCTCCGATTGGAGCAACGCCCTCAATGCCCATCTTCCGGAGGCCATCGTGGTGCGTGCGACGGAGATCATGCCGGACTCCTTCAATGCGCGACGCGACGCCACGGGCAAACTCTACCGCTACCGGATCCTGAATCGTTCGGAACGCCCCACCATCGATCGGCATTATTGCTGGCATCTCTACAGACCGCTCGACGACGCGCGGATGAATCAGGCCGCGCTGTGCCTGATCGGCCGCCACGATTGCTCCTCCTTCGAAACGCAACCGACCGCCAACGAGGACCCGATGTGCCGCATTGAACGGCTGGCGATCATCCGGCACGGCGATCTCATCGAGATCGAAGTCTACGCCGACCGGTTCTTGAAACAGATGGTCCGCTCGCTCGTGGGCACCCTCGTGGATATCGGCCTCGGCAAACGAGACGCTGGCAGCATGCCCGACATTCTGGCCGCACGCGACCGTTCGGCTGCCGGAAAGACCGCGCCGGCTCAAGGGTTGTTTCTTGTGCGCGTGGATTACGCCGCGCAGCTCTGAAAGAGCGAGCAGGGAGTTAGTAGGGGAAGAAGGCGTGCGCTCGGGCGACAACAGGCCCTTGAGCGCGAGGGCGAGAGGATGGGTTGGGAAACGATCAGTGGGACGGGGGCAGGCCTAAAACGGCAGCTGGTTTTCGCGGTTTTCCAACTTCTTGCGCAGCTCGATCAATTCCTGCTCCAGGGCCGAGAACCGGTCGCTGATAGGGTCCGGGATGTTCGTGTGATCCATGGTGGCGTCGGGCAGCCGCTCGCCCTGGGACTTGATGATGCGGGCCGGCACCCCGATCACGGTGGAGTTGGCCGGCACGTTCTTCAGGACCACCGAGTTCGCGCCGATTTTGACATTGTCACCCACTTTGATGGCGCCCAGGATCTTGGCGCCCGCGCCGATGACGACATGGTTGCCGATCGTGGGGTGGCGCTTGCCGCGCTCCTTGCCCGTCCCGCCGAGCGTGACGCCCTGAAAGAGGGTGACATAATCGCCGATCTCCGCCGTTTCGCCGATCACCACGCCCATGCCGTGGTCGATGAAAAACCCCGTGCCGATTTTCGCAGACGGGTGAATCTCGATCCCTGTCAGCCAGCGGGCTACCTGGGAAATCAGGCGCGGCAAGAACGGCACGCCGTGAACCGTGAGCCAGTGGGCGATGCGGTAGGCCAGCAGCGCGTGAAACCCGGCGTAGGTCAGCACGACCTCCAAGCGGCTGGTCGCCGCGGGGTCCCGATCGAACACGGCGTGCAAATCTTGGCGGATCGCTTGCAGGGCTTTGAGCATGGCGAATATCTTACGCCGCTCAGGCCGGCTCAATCAAACAGACCGCATGCGCGATCATGCTTTCTTCTTTCCCCACGGCGTCCAGGCCTTCGCCGCTCTTCACTTTCACGTTGACCAGGCTTGGGTCGATACCGAGCGTCTGGGCCAATTGCTTTGCCATGGCGGATAAATGGGCGGCCAGCCGCGGCGCCTGCGCCACGATGACGCTGTCGATGTTCCCCACCCGGTAGCCCTTGGCCTTCAACTTGCCGGCCACGTCGTCCAGGAGTTTCAGGCTGGAAATGTCCTTGTACCGCGGATCGGAGCTGGGATAGTGCCGGCCGAGATCTCCTTCGCCCATCGCGCCCAGCAAGGCATCGCACACGGCATGCACGAGCACGTCGCTGTCCGAATGACCCAGCAGTCCCTGGCGGTGGGGAATCTCGATCCCGCCCAGAATCAGCTTGCGTCCCGGCCCCAAGGGATGCACGTCATAGCCGTATCCGATTCTCATAGAACTCCTTGTTGTTGGTCACCGGTCACTAGTCAATGGTAGCATCAGGACAGGATGACTCTTCACCATTGACCGATGACCATTGACTAATGACTTGTTTTCTGTCGCGCTGCCCAAATCGCTTCCGCGATGACCAAATCCTCGGGCCTCGTGACCTTCATGTTCTCGCCGCTGCCTTCCACCACCGAGACGGGATGCCCCGCCCATTCCACCAAATAGGCGTCGTCGGTGGCATGGACGCCTTCCGCGTACGCTTTCCGGTGAGCCGCCAGCAGCCAGTCGCGACGAAACGCTTGCGGTGTCTGCGCCAGCCATAGCGGCCGCCGGTCGATGGTGCGCTCGATGACATGATCCGCGCCGACCTGTTTCACCGTCTCCTTCATCGGCAAGGCGATGATCGCGGCGCCTTTGGCGCGCGCCGAGGCGACGACCTCCTCGACCATGCGCGCGGTCAGGAACGGCCGGACGGCGTCATGGATGACGACCACCTCCGCCTCCTCACGCACCTCTTCCAGCGCGTGGCGGACGGAATCTTGCCGTTCATGCCCCCCGGGGACGACCTTCGTCACCTTGGTGAATCGATGGGGCGTGATGACCTGCTTCAGGCAGTAGTCCATGTCGGCTTGCGGCACGGCGAGAATGATCTCCTCGATGACCGCAGAAGCCTGGAGCACGCGAAGGGAATGGACGAGCAGCGGCTGGCCGCCCAGGGAAAGGAATTGCTTCGGAACCGGGCCGCCCATCCGAAGCCCTCGCCCGGCGGCCGGGACGAGGGCGACTGTCCTACCCACGATCCTGTCTACCCACGAGCGACCTGCAACTCCTCCCGCTCGCTTTCTTCCTTCAGACGGGTAAAGATCATGCGGCCGGCGGTCGTCTGCAGCACGCTGGTGACGATCACGTCGACGTTGCGTCCGATGTACCGGCGCGCGTTGTCCACGACAATCATCGTGCCGTCGTCCAGATAGGCCACGCCCTGCCCCGCCTCTTTCCCTTCCTTGAGCACGAAGACCCGGATGGTTTCGCCGGGCAAGACGACCGGCCGCAACGCATTGCACAGTTCGTTGATGTTGAGCACCCGCACGCCCTGCAGCTCGGCCACCTTGTTCAGATTGAGGTCGTTCGTCACGATCTTGGCGCCGACCTTCTTGGCCAGCACCACCAGCTTCGCGTCCACTTCCTTGACGTGCGGAAAGTCTTCCTCCGTCACACGGACGTCGAGATCGGCCATCTTTTGAATCTTGTTCAGGATGTCCAATCCGCGGCGCCCCCGGGCGCGTTTCAGCGAGTCCGACGAATCGGCGATGTGCTGAAGCTCGTTGAGAATGAACTGCGGGACCAAAAACGTCCCTTCCAAAAACCCCGTTTCACACAGATCGGCCACGCGTCCGTCGATAATGACGCTGGTATCCAGGACTTTGAGGCTGGTGCCGCTGCGCGAGGGATCGGAGAGCCGCGGCGCCCCGCCCGGCAGCTTCTCCTGGCCGAACCGCGCGCCGATGACCAAGCCGAGGTACGGCAAGCCCAGCAGGAACACCAGGCCGCTGATATGGAACAGAAAGGTCTGGACGT
>CAZXRB010000026.1:0-33368 GCA_964642845.1 uncultured Nitrospira sp. | reverse complement strand
CCCCGACCCACTCCACCAGTCCGGTCATCAAGAGCCCGACCGCCAACCCGATGGTGCCGCCGACGATAATGCCGAATGAAAGCGTACGCAGCGCGTATTCAGCGGCGACAATCAGCCCGCCGGTCGCCGCGCCGATGCCGAACCCATACAGACCGAACAGCCCGCCGGCGTCCTCCGCTCTGATGAAGAGCGCCAGGCCAGCGAGCGCGCTGAGAAGGATGAATATGGCACGTGCGACCATACCGTGACCTCCTCTCTAGCAGGATGCTGAAAAAGCCCGCCGGCTGCGTTCTTTCATCGTTCAGACCCTCAACGTACCACCCGGGAACGAGCTGTCTTGGCAGCTCGGGGTGGGCGGGTGAGTCTGGAGAGCCTCGGGCCGGGACACTGCCGGCTCACCATCTCGCCGGCGCGCACAAGCGTGACGTCACTTATCCGTGACGCCGTGCGCCTCGCTGCGGCCTTGCCGGGCAGACTTTTTGAGCATCCTGCGGTGACCGATAATCCTCTCACGGCCGAAGTGTCAGATAGATCGTGCGGCCCTGGCGCTTCAGCAAGAGCAGCACCGATTGATCTTTGGGCAGCTTGGAGGCAATCCGCTCGTACGATTTGAGCGAGGTCACGGCCTGGCGGTTGATTTCCAGAATGATGTCGCCCTCCCGCACGCCCAGTTCTTCCGCGTTGCTTCCTGGCTTCACCCGCACGATGACCACGCCGCGCTCGCTGGATTTCAATCCGTAACGGCTGGCCAACTCATCGGTCAATTCCCGCACCTCCAGGTCCGACAGCACCCCGGCCGGCGCGGCGGTATCGCCACTCTCCTCTTCGCCGGACTGGGCCATCGACTTGGGCTGCTCCGCGATCGTCACCTCGATGATACGCGGCTTCTTGTCCCGCAAGATCTTGACGGCCACTTTCTTGCCGACCGGCGTCTGCGCCACGGCGTTCCGGAGATGCGTCGGCGAATCCATCGGTTTGCCGTCGTACTCCACGATGACGTCAGCCCGCTCGAACCCGGCCTTTTTGGCCGGGCTGTCATCCATCACGTCGCTGACCAGCACGCCTTTGGTCTCACCGAGCCCGAACTGCGACGCCAGCTCCGGCGTCAGCTCCTGAATGGACACCCCCAGCCAGCCGCGCACCACCTTGCCGGTCTGCACGAGCTGCTGCATGATCGATTGCGCCATGTTGCTCGGCACGGCGAAGCCGATGCCCATGTTGCCGCCGCTTTGGCTGAAAATGGCCGTGTTGATGCCGACCAATTCGCCGCGCACGTTGACCAACGGCCCGCCGGAATTCCCCGGATTGATCGCCGCGTCGGTCTGGATGAAATCTTCGTATTCCGCGATCCCGGCCGCGCGGCCCAGCGCGCTGACGATGCCGAGCGTGACGGTTTGCGTAAGGCCGAAGGGATTGCCCACGGCCAGCACGAATTCACCCACTTCCAATTTGTCCGAATCCGCCCAGGGGATCGTGGGCAGCCCCGTGGCATCGATCCGGACGACGGCCACGTCGGTCTTGGGATCCGTGCCGATCAGTTTGGCCTTGAATTCCCGCTTATCCGCCAAGGTCACGCGGATTTCATCCGCCTTGCCCACGACGTGGTTGTTGGTGATGATGAGGCCGTTCGGATCGACGATGACGCCCGAACCCAGCCCGCGCTCCTTCCGCTCTTTCGGCTGCTGCTCGAATCGCCGGAAGAATTCGTCGCCGAAGAAGCGGCGGAAAAAGGGATCGTCGAACGGCGTCGCATGGGGGCCGTCGCCCCGGCCGCTTTTGGTCGCATAGATGTTCACCACAGCGGGTTTGACCGCCTTCGCGATCTCGACGAACGTCTGGCCTCCGGCGCCGGACAGCACGGGTTGGGGCGCGGTCGTGACGGGCCTGGCCGCCGGCGGCGCCGTATCGGGCACGGCATGGCCGGTCGGCAGCCATCCCAAATCGGAGGCCACGACAAACCCGATGATCATCCCGGCCGTCAACAGCGTGGCGGCGACAATCCAACTGCGGCCGGAGCGACCCGGTCTCTGGTGCGCGTCGAAGGAGCTCATGCTGTGATGTCTCTCATCCCTCCAGAGGCAGGTTACTGAATGTCGCCGGCGTAAATGCCCATGATGGTCTGGAGGAACTTGATGGCGTCCGCCTTCGGACGCTGGAAGGAATTCCGGCCGATGATGCTGCCGAACCCGCCCCCATCCCGGATCGCCCGCGCTTCTTCAAACACGTTTTTGTCCTCGCTCTTCGCGCCGCCGGAGAAGATGACGATGCGGCGCCCGTCGAACGCGCTCTGCATGACGTGCCGCACCCGCTCGGCCAACGTTTTGATGGGAATCTGCTCGGCCTCGTACACCTTCTTGGCGGCCGCCTGCTCCAGGTGCATCGTGGGCAGCTTCACCTTGATGATGTGGGCGCCGAGCTGCGCCGCGATCTGGGCCGCATAGGCGACGACGTCGATGGCCGTCTCGCCTTCTTTGCTGAGCCCCGACCCGCGCGGGTAGGACCAGACCACCACGGCCAACCCCGCCTCTTTCGCTTCCTCGGCGATCGCGCGCAATTGCTCGTACATGGTGTTGCAGTGGGCCGAGCCGGGATAGATGGTGAAGCCGACGGCCGAACAGCCCAGCCGCAACGCCTCCTTGACGCTGCCGGTCACCGACGGCAACGGATCCTTCTCATCGTGCAGCACGTCATGGTTGTTGAGCTTCAGGATCAGGGGAATTTGCCCGGCAAACTGGCTCGCCCCCGCTTCGAGAAAGCCCAGCGGCGCCGCATAGGCGTTGCAGCCCGCGTCGATGGCCAACTGAAAATGGTAGCGCGGGTCGTACCCCGGCGGGTTCGGTGCGAAGCTGCGGGCGGGCCCATGCTCGAACCCTTGGTCCACCGGCAGAATGACCAGCTTGCCGGTCCCCCCCAACTTGCCCGATCGTAGCAGGCGGGCGAGATTCGTTTTGGTGCCCGCGTTGTCGCTGCTATACCAACTCAGAATTTCCTGCACCCGGTCTCCCATAGCATGTCCTCCGAAGAATAAGTCTATCTGGTCTGTCTGGTCTATTTGGTCTGTCTGGTCAGCGGCGACCTTGAATAAACTCTTCGGCCGTCTCCACGTCGCGCCGGCTGCCGATGAGCAGCGGGACGCGCTGATGTAACGTTTTCGGCTCCATGTCGAGGATGCGGCCCATCCCGGTGCTCGCCCTCCCGCCTGCCTGCTCGACGATGAAGCCGAGAGGATTGGCTTCGTACAGCAGCCGCAATTTCCCCTCCGGCTTGTCCTGCTCGCCGGGATACAGGTAGATGCCGCCGCCCAGCAGCAGGCGATGCACGTCCGCCACCAGACATCCGGAATACCTGGTGCTGTAGGGTCTGCCTGTGGGCTTGTCGGCGACTTTCAGATGGTCGACGTATTGCCGCATGCCGGCGATCCATTTGTGATAATTGCCTTCATTGGCCGCATAGACTTTCCCTTGCTGCGGCATGCGCAGATCGGCGTGGGACAGCACATACTCGCCGATGTCCGGATCGAGGGTAAACCCATGAACCCCCTGGCCCACGGTATAGACCAAGAGCGTGCTCGAGCCATACATGAGATAGGCGGCGGCAATCTGCTTCGTGCCGCGCTGCAGAAATTCTTCCGGCGCGGGCGCGCGATCAGTCCGCTCCCGTTGGAGCACGGAAACAATGGCGCCGAGCGGCATGTTGCTGTCGGTGTTGGAAGAGCCGTCGAGCGGATCGACCACGATCAGATACCGCGCCTCCGCCCCGCGTCCGTCAAAACACACGGGCTTTTCCATTTCCTCCGACGCGAGCGCGGCGACCGACGGCATCTTGCGGAAGGCCTGCACGAACGTTTCGTTGGAAATCTCATCCAGCTTCTTGACCGTTTCCCCCTGCACGTTGATGGCGCCGGTCGTGCCGAGAATATTGAGCAGCCCGGCGCGGCGGAGATTCTGCGCCACGACCTTGCCGACCAGGCCCGCCTGCGCGAAGATTGGCGCCATCGCCGGCACAACAGTCTCCGCCACATGCGACGGCAAAGTAACGTGGCTAAATGTAAGGGGAAATCCCATGACAACGAGCAGTATAACGATTTTACCTGCCATGGGCAATCAAGCTCGACACTTTCATTTTCATTTCGAGAACCCCGGCAATCCGTCCACTAAATCCGCGGTTATCGAACCGATGATCACTTTAGCTTTCATCCTCAAGGGGATACGCCGGTCATCGGTGGTGAGCCAGACGCGCACGTTACCCTGGTTCAGAAAAATTCCCTGAAACGGCATCACCACGAGGAGCCGCGCCGCGTCCCGTGTGCCCCATGGTCCCTTGAGTTTTTCGACGCCTTCCACGCGCACTTCGAGTGTGTAGTTTTTCTTGTCGTGATGGACATTCAGGGCGAGAGCCGCACCGGGCTTCAGCGGCAAAGTATGCCGCACATAATAGAGGCAGGAAATCGCGTCTTGCGCATCAGGCGGGATGGACAACGTTTCGGCGCGGCCGTCCTTCACGGCGAGCACCGTCCCGTCCTTATGGCGGAAGGTATAATCGAAATCGTTTTTCTTTTTGCCCTCCCGCCGCCGAAACGTCATGTGCTGCGGCAACAGCGTGCCTAGATCGATCTGCGACTCGACGCGGTTGTCGACGGGATAGAATTTCGTCACCATCGGACTGGATCGCGTCGTCGTGAGCAACGTGGCTGATCCGCGGTTCGCGCCGTCCAGCACTTCCATGACGGCGGTGCCGGCGCTGATGTTGAGCCAGGAGATGTCGTAGGTCAGCCGCTCGCCGGTCTGAAACCGGGTGGAGTGGTTCGACAGGTCCTCGGCTGCGTGGAGTGGGAACGCGAGCCCGCTCAGCAAGAGGATGGAACAGATGAGCCGCCGAGCCATAGCCTGATGATGAACTGTGGGCAAGAGAGGCAGCGGGCGAACGCGACTGTTCACTCGCTCCGGGCTTCGGCGAGCAGGCCTTCGACGATATCGCGGATCGCGGCCATCTGCTCTTCGGAGACCGCTTCAAAACGAAGCACGAGCGCCGGCTGCGTGTTGGAAGCCCGGATCAATCCCCACCCGTGATCAAAGACCGCCCGCACGCCGTCGATCGTCACCAGATTCCGCACGATCAGTTGCGCCGGCCCCAGCGGGCGCTTCTCCTTCAACGAGCGCTCGAAGACGGCCTTCACCCGCTCCACCACGTCGAACTTGATCGTATCCGGCATCTCGACGCGAATCTCGGGTGTCACGATGGTCCGCGGCAAGTCGGCAACCAGCTCGGACAGCGGCCGATTCCGCTTGGCGAGGATTTCGACCAACCGGCAGGAGGCGTAGATCGCATCATCGTAGCCGAAGTACCGGTCGGCAAAAAACATGTGCCCCGACATCTCGCCGGCCAGCACCGCCGCCTCCGTTTTCATTTTGGCCTTGATCAGCGAATGGCCGGTTTTCCACATGATGGGCTTGCCGCCTTTGGCCGCGATATCGTCGTACAAGCTTTGCGACGCTTTGACTTCAGAGATGATCGTGCTGCCCGGCTTGGCGCTCAAGATGTCCCGCGCGTACACGACCATCAGGCGATCGCCCCACAAGACCCGTCCCTGTTCGTCCACCGCGCCGATGCGGTCGGCGTCTCCGTCGTAGCCGATGCCGACATGCGCCTTGTGGTCCCGGACGGCTTGCATCAGATCCGCCAAGTTCTCCAAGACCGTGGGATCCGGATGATGATGGGGAAAGCGCCCGTCCAGGTCGCCATACAAGCTGGTCACGGTGCAACCCAAGATTTCCAACGCCTGCTTGGCCACCAAGGCGGCGGCGCCGTTGCCGCAGTCGATCACGACATGGAGTTGACTGGCGTCCACGCCGGCAAAGCTGCGTTGCAGATAGGCGAGATAGTCCGGGATGATCGGATGCTCGGAGAGGCGTCCCTCTCCCGAAACTGTTTCCCCGGATTCCAGCCGGCTGCGGAGCGCTTGGATTTCCCGGCCATGGATCGCGTCCTTCCCCACGCAGATCTTGAAGCCGTTGTACTCCGCCGCATTGTGGCTGCCGGTGATCATGATGCCGCCGTCCACCGGGAGGTGAAAGAGGGAAAAATAGAGCAGCGGCGACGGGCACACGCCGATATCCACGACGTCCAATCCCCCCGAGAGGAGCCCGCGGACCAGCGCTCGGTGCAGCATCGGCGAGCTGAGCCGGCCATCCCGCCCGACGCTGACGGTGCGGACGTTCCGCTGCCGGACATGAGCGCAATAGGCGCGCCCGACCCGTTCGGCCATCTCTTCGGTCAGCTCCTGCCCGACGATGCCTCGTAAGTCATATTCGCGGAACAAGCCCATTAGAAGCCTCGTGACGCGTGACCGGTGACGCGTGACGCGAAAAGAATTGTCCGCTTCGTTTCAATTTGCTTGTCACCTGTCACTTGTCACCCGTCACTGTCTCTGAGTTCGTCCGTAGTCATCCTGAAATCGCACGATATCGTCTTCGCCCAGGTAGGGACCGTTCTGAACTTCGATGATATGGAGCGTCTCCCAGCCGGGATTTTCCAGCCGGTGTTTCGTGTTCACCGGAATGGCCGTGCTTTGGCCGACCTGCAAATCAAAGATCTCCTCGCCCCGCGTCACACGCGCCGTGCCGGCAATCACCACCCAATGCTCGCTTCGTTGGTGATGCAATTGCAGCGACAGGCGCCCGCCGGGATTCACCGTCACCCGCTTCACCTTGAACCCGCGGCCTTCTTCCAACACCGTATAGGAGCCCCACGGACGTTGCACGGTCAGGTGTTCCAAATGCTCCGGCGCTTTTTGCCGCTTCAGGACATCGACGACTTTCTTCACGTCCTGCGCACGGGTTTTGGGACAGACCAAGGTCGCGTCGGGCGTATCCACGACCACCATGTCTTCCAATCCGATCGTGGCCACAACCCGCCGGTCGGCATAGACCACCGTGCGGCGGCTGCCGATATCCACCACCCGCCCGGTGATGACGTTGCCGGCCTTGTCCTTGGGCGCCACTTCGTCCAGGCTGCCCCAACTGCCCACATCGGACCAGCCGAACGACACGGGCACCACCGCGGCCTTGTCCGACAATTCCATCACACCATGATCGATCGACACCGGCGCCAGGCTCCGATAGACGGCATCGATGGCCTCCCGAGGCGACCCGGAGGCCATCAGCTCGCGAATCCGATCCATCGCCTTGGCGAGATCCGGCTGGTGGCGTTTGATTTCGGATAAGATGGTCGCGGCCTTCCACACGAACATGCCGCTGTTCCAGAAATAGTTGCCCGCTTTGAGATAGCGGGCGGCTTTGGCGGCATCCGGCTTTTCGACGAAAGTTCCTACGCGGAAGCCCTTCAACGTCCCGGACCGCGCCAGCAGGGATGTCATGTCGGGCCGAATGTAGCCGTATCCCGTCTCCGGCCGGATCGGCTTGATGCCGAACGTCACGAGATAACCCTGCACCGCTAGATGCGATGCCAAGGCGACCGCCGCTTCGAATTCCTTCTGCCCGGTCACGATATGGTCCGCCGGCACGACCAACATGAGCCCGTCGGGATCGCGCCGGAGCACTTCCAAGGCAGCCAGCGCAATGGCCGGCGCGGTATTGCGTCCGTCCGGTTCGAGAACATAATTGCCCTGCAGCTCGTCCTTCCAGGCGGACAGTTGCACTTTGATCAGGTCGGCCTGCGATCCGTTCGTCGAGATGAAGATCTGTTGCGGGCGCGCGCATCCCAAGACGCGCCGGAAGGTTTGTTGAATGAGCGTGTCGTCGCCGCCGATGCGCAAGAGTTGCTTGGGGAACAGATGGCGGCTCAGCGGCCAAAAGCGCGTGCCGCTGCCGCCCGCCATGATGACGGGATACAAATCAGGCGAGGGATTCTTCTTACCCATGATCTTCCCCCCCTCGACCACCTCGCGCACTTCGAGTCTTGCTTTCTGCTTCTTGCCCATAGCCCCTGGTCTCTCGCCCCTTGCCTCTTTTGCCCATAGCCCCTGGCCCATTGCCCTGAGCCGGCTTTCGCTGCGCGTCCAGAATCAGCTCGACCACTTCGCGCACCGCTCCCTCGCCGCCCTTCAGCTTGCAGACATAGGTCACGGCCGACTGCACGACGGGCATGCCGTCCGCGGGGGACGCCGAAAACCCGACGGCCTTGAGCGCCTCCAGATCGTTGATGTCGTCGCCAATGTAGGCGATCTGCCGCAGCGACAACCCATACCGTTCGGCCATCTCGCGGATGACCGCCAGCTTGTCCATGACGCCTTGGTGCAATTCGGGGATCGTCAGTTTCTCCGCGCGCCGCGCCACCAGCTTGGTCCGCTCCTGCGTCACGATCGCCGTAATGAGGCCGGCCTTTTGCAGCAGCTTGATGCCCATTCCATCGCGCGTGTTGAATTTCTTCAACTCATCGCCCGATTCCGAATAGTACATGCCGGCGTCGGTCAGCACACCGTCGACGTCGGTGGCCAACAGCCGGATGTTCTGCAGGGTGGCGTGCAGTGACGTGCGCGCTCGCGGGATGGCTTTCATGTCGCAATCGTGCCGCATCGGACCGGACACTTCTATAAGACCATTCGAGCCGGTGCCGGTCAAGGTATTTGTGCGGGCCAGGGCGGGATGGAGCGAGAGGCGCCTGGGGAGCAGGGATGGGCAGGATAGCGGCGTTCAGCTTCCCGGATGGGAAAAGACGGGACTGAAGCTGGGCACGAGCTGCTTCAAGTGCAGGATCAATTCCTGGTCCGTGCCGGCCTCCAGCGTGGCCTCCAATTCGTGCAGGACGCGGTCCAAATCCTCACGCCGCAGACCAGGCCCGATGGCGCGGTTGATCTTGGCGTGCATGGTCGGCTCGACCCGCTCGGTGTCTTCGAACAGCTCTTCGTAGAGTTTCTCGCCCGGCCGCAAGCCGGTGTACACGATCTGAATGTCCCGGCCCGGCACGAGCCCGGACAGCACGATCATATTGCGGGCCAGATCGGCGATCTTGATTTGTTCGCCCATATCCAGCACGAAGACTTCCCCGCCCTGCCCCATCACGCTGGCTTGCAGGACCAGCTGCACCGCCTCGGGAATCGTCATGAAGTAGCGTTTGATGTCCGGGCTCGTCACCGTCACCGGCCCGCCCTTGCGGATTTGTTCGGTGAACAGCGGCACCACGCTCCCGTTGCTGCCCAGCACGTTGCCGAACCGCACGACGGTGCACTTGGTGAGACCTTTCTGGTTGAAGATCTGGATGACATGCTCGGCGATCCGCTTGGTGACCCCCATGACGCTGGAGGGGTTGACCGCCTTGTCGGTGGAAATGAGCACGAAGCGGTCGACGCCGGCCGCCAGCGCGGCCTCCGCGACGATGCGCGTGCCCAGGACGTTGTTGCGCACCGCTTCTTTCGGATTCAGCTCCATGAGCGGCACATGCTTGTGGGCTGCGGCGTGAAAGACGAGGTCCGGCCCGGTTTGGCGGAACACTTCGCCGACGCGCGCCGCGGACGTGACGTCGCCGATCACCGGCAGCACGCCGACGTGGGGATAGGCCGCCTTCAGCTCCAAGAGGAGACTGTGCAGGGCATTCTCGTAGCGCTCGAAGAGCACGAGCGACTCGGGGCGGTAATGCGCGATCTGGCGGCAGAGCTCGGAGCCGATCGATCCGCCGGCCCCGGTGACCAGCACGGTCTTTCCATCGATCAAAGGATGCAATTCCTGGCGGTCGATCTGGATCGGCTCCCGCTGGAGCAGGTCTTCCAGACTCATCGGACGCACTTGATGCAGCGCGGTGACGTCGCCCAACAGGCGCCGCACGCTGGGCAGCGTCTTAATGGGAACCGCGCAGCCTTCGGAGCCGGCCAAAATCTTCTGCTTGACCGTCGGCGTGGCGGAGGGAATCGCCACGATGATTTCCTGGATCGCCAGACGCTCGGCCACGGTCGTGATATCCGCGATCGTGCCCACCACCGGCACGCCGTGAATGCGCTTGTTGCGCTTGACCGGATCGTCGTCGACGAAGGCCACCGGCCGGCAATCGTAATTGCCGTCGGACAGCATATCGCGCACGAGCAGCTCGCCGGCGTTGCCGGCCCCCACGATCAGCACGCGGCGGGCGCCGGGGGTGACGATGCGCAGCCATTCGCGGAATCCCCGCACCATGAGCCGGATGCCGGCCAGATAGAGCCCGCTCAACAGGCCGGTCAGGATAATCACCGAGCGCGGATACCGGGTCCAGCCCAGCACGAGGTGCACGGTGACATAGAAGAACAGCGCGCTGGCGAACGAGGCCCCGAAGATCCGGCCGACATCATGGATGCCGACGTAGCGCCAGAGCCCCCGATGGACGCCGAACAGCCACAGTCCTGCCCCGAACACGGCCAGCATATAGGGCATGTACCGCCACATGATGGTCACATATTCGGGCGGCACGTCCGCGTCGAAGCGCAACGCGAAGGCGGTGAGATTGGCGGCGAGGATGAGGCTCAGCTGCGTAAACAGGACCACCAGGGAGCGGTGATCGAGCAGCACCTGGCCGTACCGTCCGGCGAAGGCATGAAAGAGCCTGGCGGTGAAGCTGCGCATGGCCTACCCCACTCCCTCTCTCTTGCCGACCGGCGCGGCCGGAGTCATGACGTCTGGAGTCCTTTCCCGCTCACTGAGCATCGTCGCAGCCGCCTGGATGACCCGGTCGGGCGACAATGTTTGGAGACAATCGCTGAGACTGTCGATGTGGCGATCGCAGCCTTCACCCAGGCAGGGCACACAGTCCCCTTCCCCTTGCAGGAGCAAGACGTTGCCTTGGCGCTGAGAGCCTCGTCGCGTCCACGGACTCGCCGCGGTCGCCGGGAAATTCTTCGGCCAGGGACCCCACTTCACCGGATTCGAGGGCCCGAACAAGACGACCGTGGGAGTCCCGACGGCCGCGGCCATGTGGCTGACCGCCGTGTCCGTCCCAACATACAACGAAGCACGGCTGAGGAGATAGCCCAGCGCGGGGAGACTCAGGTGGTCCATCTTCTGTGTCGAGGCGGCAGGCAGCGTTCGCGTGACCTGCTCGACCAACGCCCGCTCCGCAGGCGACTCTCCCGCCGCCACGACGACCGAGAGCCCCTGCTCCGCCAACCGGCGCCCCAGCGCGATCCAGCCGGACACCGTCCAGGTCTTGTAGCGGAATTTCGGCGAGACATGCAGCACGGCGTAGCTGCCGGGACCGTCGACTGCCGGATACTGGGCCCGCACGGCCGCTTCATCTTCCGGCCGCCAACTGACGACCGGCGTAGGCACCGCCGGAATGCCGAGCGGTTCGAGGAGGCGGAGATTCATCATGACCGTGTGGGTCTCGAGATTGTCAAAAGGAATCCAGTGATGCAGCAGGTGCCGCTTCCAGTGCGACTGGCGGTCTGTGAGCAGTGTGCCCACGCGAACCCGGCCGCAGGCCCAGGCCCACACGGTGGGCCGGTCGCCGGCCAGCGCCGAGATGGCCACATCGTAGCGGCGCCAGAGCGCACGGAGGAGCCCCAACTGCGCGCCGAGCGACGCGCCCTCCTCGATCGTCCAGACCCGGTTGAGGGCCGGCCATCCCGACAGCACGTCTTCGGTGCCTTTGAAGACGAGCATATCCACTTTCGCGCCGGGTCTCGCCTGCTGGAGGGAGCGCACAAGCGGCGTCGCCAGCAGCACGTCGCCGATGCGGCGCGTGCAGATCACCAGTGCATGAGCCATGTTTCCGACCACTCACACCTTCCTCAAGAACGCCAGCATGTCATGGCCCTTGTGGCACCACATGGCCGGCACGTTCAGTACTTCAGCCGCGACTTTCAGCGTGCGGTACAGGGCGCGGGACGTCTGGAACGATTCCGCAAACCGCACGCGGCGCGTCTCCAGCCGTTCGACCCGGAACCCGCAGCGGCCCGCCAACCGTTCCAGCGAGCGCGGGGTGAAAAAGCTGATGTGCCCTCCGTACCGCTCGACATGGAAATAATCCCACCGCTCGCGCATGACCGACACGGTCCAACTGTCGGCATTCCCGGTCCCGACTACCAGGATGCCGCCCGGAACCAAGATGTTCCAAATTTCGCCGACCACGTCAATCGGCCGGCGAAGATGCTCGATCACTTCCATCATCGTGACGGCCTGAAATCGCTTGGCCGGATACCGCGCGTCCTGCAACGTGCCGGGGAACACCGCGAGCCCGGCCGCGCGCGCCGCTTCGGCGGCCCTGGTGGCCGGCTCCACGCCTTCGGCGTCGATACCTTCCTTCATGGCGCTCAGGAGCAGCGCGCCGCTCGAACAGCCCACGTCCAGCAGACGGAACGGTGAGCCCGGCGGGAGATCGAGCAGCTCCCGCAGCCGCGCGAAGAGCCGCCTGGCTCGCTGATCATGGCGCTTCCGGGACGCGTCGCCCGGCAAAGTGCCGGTTTCGGTGTCGAACTTCGCCAGCGCGGCCAGATAGTCCGCTTCGCCGATTTGGCTGATGAGATGCCCGCAGGCCGTGCAGGCCAACAACCGGCCCTCGGGCAACGCCACGTCGGTCTGCCGAAATTCCGCCTCACAGCCGGCGGGACAGGACGTCACGAAACGCGCCGCGGGCGCCGTCACCATTGTCATAATTGCTCAGGCGATCTGATGATGATCGAGTCCTCTCGAAGAACGAACCCGGTTCGACGTGAGCAGCGCCTGCAAGCGCGCCTGATTCTCCGGCAACGCCGCCCGATCCTGCTCGGGATGCCAGAGATGAAACACCGGCGCGGCAAAGCGGGCGCTCTTGTGCTTGACGCCGGCGTGGATCAGCCGGATCACCAGATCCGAATCTTCGAGTCCCCAGCCCTCGTAGGCTTCGTCCAGTCCGTTGACCCGCACGAGGTCGGAACGCCAGACCGAAAGATTGCAGGTTTTGATGCCTTGCCAGCGGCGGGGCCGCCATTTGCGGAACGGCCCGTCCGGCAAAGAGAGAAGAGGAAGCAGGCGGTTCACCTCGCGCCGCCGCCACGCCTGCATCCATTCGCGCCAGCTCCAGGTATGGATGGGGATCTGTTGCGCCAGGACGGCCTGCGTGAACTCGGGGGACAAGAGCAGGCGATTGGCGCCGAGAAAATAGCCGGGCTCCGCCAATCGCTTGTGCGCCCGGACAAAATGCCGGCTCGGCACGCAATCGCCGTCGAGAAAGATGATGTAGTCGGCGCCGGTCGCGGCCACCGCGCGGTTGCGGACGGCGGCGGCGCGAAAGCCGCAATCCTCCTGCCAGACATGCCGCACCGGCATGGGGCTCCGTGTCTGAAACCGCTCCACCACCGCACGCGTATCCTCCGTAGAGCCGTCGTCCGCGACGATGAGCTCGCAGTCGGCATCTTGTTGCCCGCGGAATCCCTCGAGCACGGCCGCGAGCGCATCGGGGCGGTTGTAAGTCGTGATCACGACGGCGGCCTTCATGGCGGCGCAGATCTCGCCGGCCGGCGCAGCGCGGGCTGCTGCGGCAGCGCCCATTGCTCCTGCGCCTCGAAGCGTTTGGCGTAGCGATAGAAAGTCCCCTCGAAATTGCCCAAGGCGATCACGAACCCCGCCCATCCGTCCAGGCATCCGCGCTTGGCGACGTAGTGTTTCAGGAAGGCCCACAGGCCGTGAACCAGCGCGCCGCCCATCGTTACGCGACGACCCTGTAGCTTGAGCGCGCCGAGCGTGGAGTAGCGATTGGCCTTCTTCAACAGCTCTTCGAAGCTGCGGAAGGGTACCTGCCAGATCGCATGCCTGAGTTGGCCCGGCGGCTTCGGCGTCAACAGCTCGTAGCCCTCATGCACCGGCGATTCGGCATAGGTCATGGCGCCTTTTCTGAACAACTGGGGCTGGCGAAAATTGGGATACCAGCCCGAATGCTCGATCCAGCGGCCCATGAAGTAGTTCCGGCGCGGCACGAGATAGGCGTCATGGTCCGGGGTCCCGGCCAAGAGATCCAGGATTTCATCGCGCACCTCGGGCGTGCAGAGCTCGTCCGTGTCGAGGCTGAAGATCCATTCATGCCGGCAGGCCTCCACCGCGCGGTTGCGGAGATGGCCGAATCCCTGAAACGGAATCTGAACCACCTTGGCGCCCAATTCTCCCGCGATGCGCGCCGTGCCGTCGGTGCTGGCCGAATCGGCGACGATGATTTCGTCGGCCCAGAGGACGCTGCTCACCGCCCCGGCGATCTTGTCGGCCTCGTTATACGCGATGATGTAGGCGGAGATCTTGGGAATCATGGGACCATTGGCTCATTGACCCCCTCACCCTTCCCTCTCCCCACGGGAGAGGGAAGGGTGAGGGGGCTGCTGCGGTTGCGAATAGAACAGGCCGGTGAACCAGCAGTACAGCAGCTTCTCCGTGTGGTCGATCAGCAGCGCATTGAAGAGAGAGCCGACCGCCACGGTCAGGACGAGGCCGCGGGCCAGCACCCGGTAGCCCGGGTCCGCGATGGCCTCCGCCGCGCGCCACTGCTGCACGAACAGCCACAGCAACAGCAGCAGGCCCACGATGCCGACTTGCGCCATGATCAACAAGTACTGATTATGCGGGTTGCTGGTCGGCTTGAGCCCTTTCGGCGCGACGTGCTTCGCGTAGGTCTCCGCAAAGCCGCCGGTCCCCACGCCGATGAGCGGATGTTCCCGGATGATCTCCAAGGTATTGTCGTAGAACTCCAGCCGTTCGGTGATGCCCTCATGGCCGGCGACGGCCGGATTCCAATTTTGCGCGTTCATCACCGTCTGATCGATCCGCTGGTGGAAGGAAGGAGATACCGCATAGGCCGATGCGAACAGGAGGCCGACCAGTACGACGGCGCCCGCCGTCCCTTTCCAGCCCCAGATGACATGCAGGAACAGCATCATCAGCGCGGCCAGGACGAGGTAGCCGGTGCGTCCTTGCACCATCAGGAGCACGTTACAGACGGCCAGAACGGAGAGGGTGCTCCACGCGATCCGCCAGCGACGGTCGGTGGTTCGCCAAGCCAGCACGGCGAACAGCAGCCCGCCGAACGCCATAAGAATGTTGTGGGTGATGTGGCGTTTGAAGACGAACGGATTGGACGCCTCTCCCTTGATGAGCCCGCCGGGAGAGGGCAGACCCAGCCAGAGAGCATAGGACCATGCCAAGGTCACGATGAGCCCGATCGCGAACCCCCACAGGGCCTTCGTCCGCACGTCGCGCTCGAGCATCAGTGACATGAGTATCGGGATGAACAGCAACTCGCCGTACTTCTTGATCGCCAACGCGCGATCCGCGAGCGAGCCGGCTCCCCACAGGGTGCCCAGCAACAGCCAGGCGAACAGCAACAGCGCGGCCACGGCGACCGGATTCGAGCGAATGAGGCGCCATTTCTCCCGCCAGGCGCCGCTGCCCAGCCAGGAAGCGGCGAGGAGGCCCATGAGCAGCCCGTCGAGCAAGGCCCACAGCGGCAGCGTGAACCCGAGCCCGATGGCGCTCCACCGCCCGGCTTGCCTGGCGACCGTCTGTACCCGCTGGACGGTCATTCTTTGTAGGCAAAGGCGATGAGCGATTTTCGCAGCGACGGCACCGCATCCTTGAGCGCGGTCCCGAGGGATCGCAGCCGCGCCAACCCCTCGCGATAGCGCCGGGACTTGAGAAACCAGACCTCGCGCCGCTGGAATCCCGCCGTCACGAGCAGCAAATCCAGTTCGTCGCGCGTGAACTCGCGATTGTGCCGGAGCGGATAGAACGACAGGCCGCGGTCGAGCACCGGCGTCGCGTGGAGATAATGGCCGGCGTAGTCGTAGGTGATGTGTTTGCCGCGCAGCAGCCGGAGCCGGTTGCGGAAGCAGGCGACGTTCGGCACGTCGATTTCCAGGATCCCTCCGGGCCGCAGCACCCGCCGCATCTCGCGCACAGCCGGCAAATGCGAATGGGTGAAGTGCTCCAACACCTGGCAGCAGACCACCGCGTCGAAGGAGTCGTCGGGATAGGGAATCTTGTCCACTTCGATATTGCAGCGGTGAAACATGATGCCCTTGCCGTAGGTGTCGGGATGGGCGGCAGGCTGATCCGTCACGTCCAACGCATGGCACTCGTGGCCAAGCTCGTGCAGCAAGGACAGGAGCAACCCATGCCCCGCGCCGACATCCAGGACGCGCTTCGCGTCCCGCAGCCGCCAGGCGATTTCGCAAAACCGATCGATGCTCCCGGCGAACACATCTTCCAATTCGGCGTCGCCGCGCCGAAACAACCGCCCTTCGTTGCGGAGCCGGACGGCATGCCGGAGCAGCGCTTGTCGGCTCAAGTCTCCACCCTCATCCCTACCCCTCTCCCGTCAAGGGAGAGGGACAAGCAGCCGCAGTAAGCGAGAAGGTGAGGTACCTTTATCGTACGTCGAGTCTCTACAGCAATGCGCGGCCAGCTGCTAATGGCTCGCAACGGTTTTTCCAGCGGCCATCCGTTGTTCGACGAAGGCGACTCCTTGCGCCAAGACGATCAACGCCCCGACGAAGGCTGCGACCATGGTCGCGCGGAGGCCGCCGGATACCGACTCCACCCCCAGCGCATAGACGCCGCACAGCAGCATGACGCCGTATTCCGCCAGCGCGGTTTTTCGATGCCCCCAGCCGCTCAACGCCAGCCGCTGGTAGTAATGACTGCGGTGCGCCTGCCAGAATTTTTCACCCCGGGCGGCTCGCCGTATGAGCGTCGCCGTCGCGTCGGCAATGAACGGCGCAAAGACGACCGGCGGAAACCAGATCGACCAGGCTCCGCCCTGCCAGCCGATCGCGCCGAAGCCCGCAGCCAGGAAACCCAGGCTGGTGGACCCCGCGTCGCCCAGAAAAATCCTGGCGGGGTGGAAGTTGAACAGCAGAAACGCGCCGGCGGACGTTGCCACGCAAGCCGCGCTAATCGCCAGCGCCGGATGCCCGTTCCACCAAGCAACGCCGGCGAAGAACCCGAACCCAATCAACGCCATCCCTCCGGCCAGGCCGTCCATGCCGTCCATGAAGTTGTACAGGTTCGTCATCCAGACCATGGCGAGAATCAATGCCCCGCTCCACGCCGCTCCTATCACACCGCCGAAGAGGCCGGTCACACACATTACAGCCGCCGCGACATGCGTCACAAAACGCCAGACGATCGGCACGCCGGCCAGATCGTCCACAAACGACACGGCAACGAGCAGCATAACGCCGAGCCACATCGGCCACCAAGAAGCCGGCGTGATGAACGGAAGCGTGACCCCGAGGCCGGCGAGGACGCCGAGGCTCCCCGTGCGCGGAACGGGCTTCTCGTGAAGGGACCGTTCGTTCGGATGGTCGAGTACATGATGAGCCAGTCGGCGCAACAACACGGCGAGCACGGCCAGCGTCACGACGAAGGACCCCACCGGCGCGAGCCACTGCGGAAACGAGGACGCCCAGGCAGTCATGGAATCACGCGAAACACACTAACCCGCATTATTCATGAGCACTTCTGCTGCAATCGCGGATTCGCTGCCGCGACGAGCCTTCGGCGGGCAGGCTCGCCGCTCCTCCCCTCGACGTACTGTTCACGTACGCCTCGTGGCCGAGCGGCTCCGCATGCCCGTCTCGCGACGCGACTCCGCGATTTCGCGACGAACCGTCATGAATAATGCGGGCTCATCGAGCCGAGCATCGGCCGGAACACTGTGCCGCAAACTTGACGGGGATATGCCTATCGAATAGCATACAAACATACATGAGGTGTATGCCATGAAACGGACGACCATCTTCGCCGATGAGTCCCTGCTGGAGGCCTTACGGAAGATCGCAAGCAAGGAACACATGAGTGTGTCGGCAGCTATTCGTACGGCGATCGAGGAATACGTCGGCCGGCGCCAGCCGGCCCGGGCCTTGCCGTCTTTTCTTGGCGTCGGTCGAAGCGGACGAAAGGATATCGCCGAACATGCGGAGGAATTCCTCTGGACCAGTCCTCATAGGACCAAAAAGCAGTGAAATCCATCCTCACGGACACCGGTCCCCTCTATGCCATGGCCGACGAGGATGACGACTGGCATGACCGTGTCCGCGCGTTCCTGGAAACAGGGCGTCGCCAACTCGTGGTTCCTGTAACCGTCCTTCCCGAGATTTGCTACTTGATCGGCACATACTTAGGCGCCACTGCAGAGGTACGTTTTATGCGATCCGTCCAGCGCGGCGAAGTCCGAATAGAAGCATTGAGCCGAGCGGATCTAATCAGGACCGTCGAAGTGATGGAGCAATATCAGGACGCGCGCCTCGGATTTGTCGACGCATCTCTTGTCGCAATCGCTGAACGCTTGCAGATCCGAGAGATTCTCACGACCGACCGTCGTCATTTTTCACTGATCCGTCCCCGCCACTGCGCCGGTTTCACGCTGAAACCCTAGCCCGCGATGGCTCGCGCAGATCGGGAGCGTATTGCCGACTCCGCCGGTCTCTCTACGTTATGGTCGATCCATGAACTCCGGATGGGCCTCTAGCCAATGCAGCAGCGCCGAAAGCACGGTTTCAATGTCGGTCAGCCGAGACGAGCGGATATGAAACAGCTCTTGTGCGGTGACTTCGCTGTAGAAATGCACCAAACGGTTCCGATACCCGGCCATGTCCCGCAGAAGCCCGGCATCGCGTTCTCCCAATACGCCGATTTCTCGAAGCTGAAGGGGAATATCCTTGTATTCGACGACCGCACAGCCGAAACCTTTCGCAAGGAGATGCCGGCCTAGGTCGAGCAGCGCTTCAAGGCCTCTTCGCAGATAAGACTCGGCCGCCGCCACCGTTCGTGGATCGCTCAGAAAAGACTCGATGTTGTCACCCGGCAGAGACCGGAGGCTCTCCAGCATCCGCCGAACCCACGCCGCCCGATCAGCGACGATGGCCGCGCGAATCTGTCAGCGTGTCCCATCGCGGACCCGGCGAGAACGTCGCGGACCCGTTCCCGTTCAAAGGGCGCCAAATCTGCCGCCCGGCGCAGCACAAAGAGTTCATACTCCGCAGAGCGATGGGGGTCTGCGTCGTACAGCAGCTCACCCCGAATGATGTCCACAGCCAAAAACGGAGGCGCTTCAGGCAAACTGACGAGATCGACCCGTCCCGCGCCAAGGAGATCTTCCAGCTCGGCCATCAACCGGACTTTGGCGCGCGGATCGAGCGAACAGCCCGCCTTGGGCAGAACCCCGATATCGACGTCCGAGGTGGTCTTATCGGTGAGCGGTTGTCCGCATCTAACCAGACGGGCGATCTCTGGAGCTCGGCTTCCAAAGACATAGAGCGCATCGATGCCATACCGACAGCATATTGAGGCAAGACCGCCACTAATATCAGCGTTCATGAGAGTCCTCTCGCGTGGCTCCGGCGAACGGGAACGACTGCATTATGTAAAATCCCAGTCTGACCGTCAACAAACGACTCTCCCGCCACCCTCACCCTAACCCTCTCCCCTAAAGGGAGAGGGGAAAGAGCGACCGGATCATCCACCAACGGCCATCGACTGCTGCTTCACGAACCAGGCGGCCGTCTCATCGAGGCCTCGATCGACCGACCAGGGCGGCGACCACTCCAACTCGCGGCGCAGCTTCGACGCATCCACCTGCAAGCTGTCCGTCAGCCGTCCAACGGCGCCTTGTCGCCCGACGAGGTATCCCAAAAACCGGAGGAGAGAGACTGGAACCGGCCAGAGTCGAACGGACACGCCCATCGCACGACCGATCCGCCGGATCAGCTCCGGCGTGGACACATCCTCTCCGTCGCTCACCAGATAAGTCTGCCCCGAGGCGCGGGGGTCCCGCACACAGGCGACCAAGGCGTCCACCAGGTTGTCACGGTAGACCAGGCTCCGTTTGTTGCGTACCGCGCCCAGCGGAAGCGGGATGCCGCGGCGGATGATCTTCAGGAGGGAAAGAAAATTTCCGCCGACCCCCGGTCCGTACACCAGCGGGGACCGGACGATCACGGCCTCAAGGCCTCGCTGCGCCGAAACGCGAGCGACGATCTGCTCGGCTTCCCATTTCGAGACGCCATACGGGTCTTCCGGATGCGGCGCGTCGGCTTCCGTAAAGGGCGCCGTGGTCCATTCGCCGTTCACTTTGATGGAACTCATATAGACGAACCGCCGGACGCCTTCCGCGGCGGCGCTCTCGATCAGCCGCTCGGTCCAGAGACAGTTCACGCGCCGGAATTCCTGCAGCGGATTCGCGGCGGGGTCCTTCATGACATGCACGCGCGCCGCCAGATGCACGACGGCGTCGGCGCCTTGTATGGCCGCCTTGATCGCGTCGCTGCTCGAGGCGTCGTGCAGCACGACGGCATCCGACGCGGCCGAGCCGGCTCCCTCCGGCAGGATGTCCCGCACCGACCGGCGGACGCTGAATCCGTCCTGCGCCAGCCGGCGGCACAGCGCCGTCCCGATGAAACCCGTCGCCCCCGTTACCAACACCCGCTGCGGCACACGTCCTCACATGGCCTCACTTGCGCCACACGACACGGTTCACGTAGTCGGTGTAGCTGAGAATGATCCGCACCACTTTCTCGGATACATTGGGCACGTCGTAGTCGCGCACGATGCGCAGGTTTCGGCGCGTTCCCCGCGGTTGGTCCTTCAGAACGGCCAGCGCTTGTAGCACCCGCTCCTTGTCCAACCCGGTCATCATCACCGCACCTTCCTCCATGCCTTCCGGCCGCTCGTGCGCTTCGCGGATATTCAGAGCGGGGAAATTCAAGATGGAGGATTCTTCGGTGATGGTCCCGCTGTCGGACAAGACCGCCGCGGCGTTCATTTCCAGATGGACGTAATCGAACAAGCCGAACGGCTTGTGCAGCTCCACTAAACGGGATAATCGGATCTTCGCCGCCTCGATCCGCGCACGCGTTCTGGGATGAGTCGACACAATGATCCGCTTCCGAAATGTCGCGGCCAAGGCATTGAGGAGATCGATCAGCTTACGGAACTGGATCGGGGAATCGACGTTCTCCTCGCGATGAGCGCTGACCACGAAATAGTCGCGCGGCTTCAGACGGAGCGCCTTGAGCACCCTGGATTGCGCGATCCGAGACCGATAATGGCTCAACACCTCATACATCGGGCTGCCGGTCTTGATGACGCGCTCCGGCGGCAAGCCCTCCCGCAACAGGTATTCTCTGGCATGGTCGCTGTATGTCAGGTTGATGTCGCTCACGTGATCGACGATCTTCCGGTTCAATTCTTCAGGAACGCGCTGGTCAAAACAGCGGTTGCCCGCCTCCATATGGAACACCGGAATTTTGCGCCGTTTGGCCGCAATCACCGCAAGACAACTGTTGGTATCGCCGAGAACGAGCACAGCATCCGGCGACTCCTTCTCCAACACGGGATCCACCGCGATGAGAATGTTGCCGATGGTTTCGATGGCCGTCTGACCCGCAGCCTTGAGTATATGCCGAGGCTTGTGGAGGCCAAGCTCCTTGAAGAAGACATCGTTGAGCTCATAGTCGTAATTCTGTCCGGTGTGGACCAGACAATGGTCGGTATGTTGGTCCAGCTTAGCCAGCACCCGGGAGAGCCGAATGATTTCCGGACGCGTGCCCACGACCGTCATGACTTTCATCTTCTTCATCGTATTTCCACAGGCTCCCGAATGGTGTCGGGACGTTGCGGGTCATAAATTTCGTGCGCCCAAAACAGGGTCATGAGATCCGTCGAGCCGATGTTCGTGATGGAGTGCGTGTGAAACGTCGGCATATCGATGTATTCGGGCACAGCTCCGCTCACCGGAAACTCGACGACCTCTCGCGACATCAGTTTCCGCAACCGAATCACGGCTTGTCCGCTCAAGACGAGAAATCGCTCGACCTTTCTCGCGTGATAATGGTTGCCTCGCGTCACACCCGGTTTGGTCGTCGAGATAAAGCATTGTCCCCCGCTACGTTCTTTGACCGCCTCGAATAAGTTTCCACGGGCATCGGCATGCAGCTGCAGTTTCACCGGATAAAATTTCGGAAACAGGTACGACCGGTACGCATTGAAGAAGTCCAGATCGAGGTCGTTGGAGAGGTCGGGAACCAGATGCGCGCGATACACCTTATCGAACTGCACGAGCTTGTCCAGGCACTCGGACACGAGAATCCGGTGTCCCGTCAGCCGCAGATCTCCTGAGATTCGGTTTTCGATCGCCTTGCTGATATGGCGCATGACGTCCTGCGCATGGATCAATTCCAGCTCACTGTCCTGGATCACGCGCGGTTTCTCTCCCGAGGCCAACTGATGACAAAATGTCGCTATCGCTGAGTTGTAGAACGGCCGACCGCCTTCGCCAAACACGTTCGGGATGACGACATCCGTAAAGATGCTGCCGCTTCTCACGCTCCACTCTGCCAACAACTCGGCGGAGCGCCGCTTGGACCGCCCGTACGCCGTGTCCCGATCGCGATGCGTGGAGTTTGCGAACACAATGTGGGGACGCGCCTCGGCGGCGTCACAGGCTGCAATCAACCGCCGAGCCAGGTCTACATTGGTGCACTCGATCTCCTCATCCGCGCCCCGATTCACGCCTGCCAGGTGAATCACCGCATCGGCCTTCCGTACGGCCCGCTCCAGCTGCGCTTCGTCGCAGAGATCCTGGCGCGACAGCCCAAGAACGTGCCTTTCTCCGTGCGGATGAAAATGCACTCTCGCGTGCCATCCCAGAAAACCTTCTACCCCTGTCACTACGATAACGGACATCGTCGGCTACGCCGAACGGGCCAGCTCCTTCTGGATCTCGGGCAACGTGCGCAGCAGCGCTTCGACTTCTTTCGCATTGAGCCGTTGCGTGTTGTGCGACGTATAATCTTCCCATTCCGCTTCCTGCACATCGCCCTCCGTGAAGTACTTACTGTAGTTCAAATCGCGCGTATCCATCGCGACGCGATAGTAGTCCTTCATGTCCTCGGCGCGGCGCAGCTCTTCCCGAGTGGCCAGCGTTTCGTAGGGAAAGAGTGTACAACTTCTCACCATGCCGCATGCCGATCACCTTGACGGGAACATCGGAATCAAACACACGCTTGAGCCCGTCGGCTAAATCGCCGACCGTACAGGCCGGGGCTTTACGAATCAGAATATCTCCTTGGCGGCCTTGTTCGAAGGCGAACAAGACCAAATCGACCGCCTCACGAAGCGGCAAGAGAAACCGCGTCATGGTCGGCTCGGTGATCGTCAGCGGCTTTCGGTCTTTGATTTGTTGGACGAACAGGGGAATGACCGAGCCACGGGAGTACATCACATTGCCGTACCGCACCACGCTCGCAATAGTGAGTCCCTCCCCGCTGACCCGGGCCGCGGCCTGTGTCACCTTTTCCATCAGCGCTTTCGTCATCCCCATGGCATTGATGGGATAGACGGCCTTGTCCGTGCTCAGACAAATGACCTTGGCCACGCCATGTTTTATTGCCGAATCGACCACATTGTGACTGCCATACACATTGGTGTACACGGCTTCCATCGGGAAAAAATCACATGACGGCACCTGCTTCAGCGCGGCGGCATGGAAGACGAAATCCACACCCTTCATCACGTCGTCGACGCTCATCCGATTCCGCACGTCGCCGATATAGAACTTCAGACGAGGATCCCCGAATTCGATACGCATCAATTCTTGTTTCAATTCGTCGCGGCTAAAGATACGAATTTCTCGTACCGGACGCGCGCGTAAGACTTCGACAAAGGCCCTGCCGAATGAGCCGGTTCCGCCTGTGATCAGGACGGTTTTGCCATCGAATACGTCTTTCATAGGACCCCACCCCTTTGCTCCCGCCAACGGCGTTGACTTCATCGCGAATGATGAGCGCGCGCCAGTTCCTGCATCCAGCCTTCCAGTCGATCGAACAGCATATTGCGCTCGAAATGCGTCCGATAGTACTCGGCGGCGCAGCGGCCCATCCGCTCGCGCGCCTCTGGAGGGCTGTCCGCCATCTTCACCACCGCTTTCGCCAAGCCCTCCGGATCCTCAGCGGGGCCGACACAGCCGGCCCCCGCCTCTTGGATAATGCGGGCGCCCTCTCCGTCCAGCGCCGCCACAATGGGACGTCCGGCGGCGAGATAGGACTGGACCTTCCCGGGAATCGTCAGCGCGAAAATCGGATCCCGGCGGAGCGTGACCAGCATCGCGTCGGCCTGCGCATAGAACGCCGGCATGCTTTCCAGCGGATAGTGCCCCAGCATGTGGACGGTCTTCCGCAAGCGGCGGCGATCGATCTCCTGCCACACCCACGTAAACATGCGTCCGTCGCCCAGAATAATCCAGTGAATGTCGTCGCGCGATTTCAGCCGTTCAGCCGCATTCAGGATCGTCGCGAAATCCTGGGCCGCCCCCACATTGCCTGCGAACATCACTCGAAATCCCTTCGGCAGTACCACTCCCTCCGGCAAAGGCAATTGCGCCGTGGTCGCCTCATAGAGCGCCTCGGCCCAACTCGGAAAATAGCGCATTGTGTCCGGTGGAACCTGCTGCTGCGCCACATGGGGCATGAAGGCCATCGACTGCACCAAAATGCGATCGCAGTGGCGATAGATCATTCGCACCATGCGCTCGACTAAATTCAGCACACGAGGGGATCGTATGGCGCCGGTCGCGGAAAGGCTTTCCGGCCACAAGTCCAGCACCCACAGAAGAATCGGCGCCTTTGTGAGCCATTTCATGACGATGGCGGGCAAGCAGACCGTCAATGGCGACGGCTCATGCACAAAGATCAGATCGTACCGACCGCGGCATGATAGAAGACCTCGGATCGAAGCCATGGCAGCGAACGAGAGATAGTTCAGCACGAGGCGAAGGCGGGTGCCGTTGCCGCGCAAGACCAGAGGGCAGCGAATGATTTCAATGCCGTCATGGAGTTCTCGATACGGGCCCGCCAGGCCGTAGCCATCGGCAAATCGTCCCGAAGGATAATTCGGCATTCCCGTCAAGACCGTCACCGCATGACCGCGCTTGTGAAACTCCCTGGCGAGATCATTGATCCGGAAGTTTTCCGGCCAGAAGTACTGCGTGACGATGAGCAGCTTCATGCGACTGAAAGCCCCGATGGCTTATGAGGCATGCCCCGGTGATACAAATCAACCACTGCCGCAGTGAAGTGGTCCCAGGTAAATGACTGCGCCTGCGCACGCGCTCGTTGCCCCATAACCTCCATGTCGGTCGGGCTGTCGAGCAATGCCGTGATCTCTTTGGTCATTGCTTCCACATCGAGCGGATCCATATACCGGACGGCGCTGCCACCGAATTCAGGCATGGGCGGGATGCGGCTCGCTAGTGTAGGAATGCCGTGCACCATTGCCTCTAGCAGTGCATTGGGACTGTTTTCGGCAAGTGACGGAAACAAGAACAAACGTGCATTCTTGTAAAAAGCACTCAACTCGTGGTCGGGCAGACCGGGAATGATGACCACGTGATCGCGAAGCTTCAACTCCCGCACTAACGTTTCGATTTCATCACAATAGCGGCGATCGAACGGCCGTCCGACTAACACCAACGTAAACCGACGGCGGAGCTCGGGAGAGAGGAAGGCGTAGGCTTTGACGAGGCGCTCAAAATTCTTGTACCGATAAAAATGCGAGACATACAGGAGAAACTCGCCCCGGATTCCATGCCGACTCACGCCGCCCGACACATCGTCAGCCGCCGGCTGTTCGACACCATTCGGAATCACGACCACTTTGTTTTCATCGATTCCTTCCCGTACTAATTCCTTTTTCAAGGCACCTGACAATGCGATGACATGATGGGCCCGTTGAGCGGAACCCAGAATGGTTTTCCTGAGCATCCGGAGCCGAAGTTTCCCGGGCATAGAGACTTCCGCCCGCATGGCCAAGTCCGAAAACGGCGCAAAGTTCGACACGCCCATAATGGTCAGCAGTCTGACCGGAATCGTTGGAGGAAGATAATGCGAGAACGTGAGGTACACCTCGGCCCCCACCCGGTCCAACAGTCGAGGCAAACAGAAGTTCTGCCACACCATACGCCCGGCAGCACGGAACCGAGCTCGTGGAAGAGACACCTCGATGATTTCAATGTCGGATTGGCACCCCGTTGGAACCCAATCGCCATAGGTGTTCAGGACAATGACCTTGGAATGCGGATCATACTTTCTCAGCCGCTGGAGAAATGCCTTGGCCCGCGTCACCTGCCCACCGGTAATGACCGCCAGGCCGTCGAAAACGACACAACGGGGAGCCATGCCTCCGCCTATCCGTTTCCGTATGACATGGACCGTGTTCGCCGGCGCCCTCTCCCGGTGAGATGGTCGGCCAAAAAGACTTCGGTGTCGAGCAACCCGGATTCTTCGAACCATCGCCGTAAAGTTTCTCGGCTTTGCGGCTGATCGTAGCGAGGTGCAAGCCAATCAAACGTATCAAGGATCGCCCACTCGACCAATTGCCGCTCTGTCAGCGGATAGGAGCCTTCATAGTTAGCTACTGGAACGAGGCGCTTCAGAAGGTGTCCCACCACCGGCACTTTACCGATCACTCGGCTGAGCGAAAGCAGGTGTGGGGCGAAAGACTGGACCAGTGAAAAGAGTCTGTCGGGACGCATCCGCTTGGTGATAGGCCGCAGGAGAAAACGGGGATGACAGAGGCTTCGGAACGACCAGAGATACGAGTCGACGACCAACCAGCCGTCATTCGCCAAGAGAGGGGGCAGGGCTGAAAACGACTTATGCACATCCGGGGTGTGCTGCAGTACCCCAAGACAGTACACGAGATCAAATGTGCCTTTTTTCAACGGCAGGGCATAGATATCGGCCTGCACTACGTGCAAGCGAGGGTGGGCTTTCAGATTCCTCCAACATGCGTCCACCGCGGAAGAGTAATCCACCGCGACCACCGTTGCCCCACATTGAAGCGCGATTTCCGCAAATCGACCGGTGCCGCACCCGACGTCCAGGACCTGTTTCCCAGCAAAGTCCTCCGGAGACCAACCGGTTTGCCGTAACAATCTATCCCGCGAAATAGATTGCCCAGAGCAACTATCGAGTTGCGTTTGGCGAAAATGATTCCACTGCAAGCCAAAATTGGAAGCATAGTTGTCACTGCCTACGAATCGCGGCACCCCCGACAGAATCGGCCAACTCTGCATGCATCTTCGACACGTCAGTTCACCACTAGCAATGTCATCACCCTGTGTAACAGACTTTGACAGGCTCAACGCTCCAGCGCATGACGGACAACACAAAAGAGGAAGCAAGTCGGGTCTCATCCCGCCGGAACCTCTACCCGATATTCGCGCCGCCACAGCTCGAACATGGTGAGCGCAAAGAGCCGCCCGGTATTGGCAAACCCTCGCTGCTGTCCAGCCAGCAGCGATTGGATGACACGCGGAGAAAATAGCCGTCGATCACCCTCTTCCAAGACCTCGCGCATAAAGTCCCCCCACTCGCCTTTCATCCAGGACGCCAGGGGCAGCGAAAAACCCTGCTTGCGATCCAGATCGAGCGTGCCCGGCAGCAGCCGTTTGGCAAGCCGCCGAAGCAGGATCTTTCGCTCAACAGGTGTCGCCTTCAACGAATCGGGCACCTTCCCAAACGCGAATTCAATGAGTCGATGGTCCAGCCAAGGAACGCGGACCTCGAGCGAGGCCAACATACTCGCCCGATCCACTTTGACCAGATACGCATCCACCATCGTCGTCCGGAAGTCCGCCTCCGAAGCCTGTCGCAAGGGGGAAAAGGCGGAACGGCAGAGCGTGCGCCGATAACCTTCCGGCGCGTCATGAGCGAAAAACCCCTGGCGAACGAGCGGCTGAAGAAGGCGCGCCCTGGTCGTATGATCGAAATACAGGTTCACATGAGCAATGCTCTCCGGAAGATCCGCCGTCGCCCCGATCAGATAGTGGCGGCCTCTCAAACCGACCGGCATCCATTCGGCGGCGGCATAACCCACGGCAGCCCGTACCGGCTTGGGAATGAACCGTCGGATCCGTTCTTGCCGCTGAATCCAGGAGTAATGGGGATAGCCGCCGAACAGTTCATCTCCCCCGTCGCCTCCCAGCGCAACGGTCGCATGTTGCCGGACAAGTCTTGAGACAAGGTACGTGGGGACCATCGAAGAGTCTGCCATCGGTTCATCGTACTGTCTGGCAAGATCAGGCAGCAGTTTGACGGAGGCCGGCTCTGCGACCAATTCCACATGGTCGGTCTTGAAATGCTGCGCGACGACCTTTGCATACGGTCCCTCGTCATACGACCCATGACCTGGGAAAGAAATGGTGAAGGTCTTGACCGGCTGACGAGACACGCGCGCCGCTACCGCGGTGATCAAGCTTGAGTCGATCCCTCCGCTCAACAAAATCCCCACAGGGACATCGGCAACCATGCAGAGCCGAACCGAATCCGACAACAGCGACTCCAGCTCCTTTTCCAGTTCTTCAGGAGACGCGGGCGGTCCCTTCGGCGGTTCAGGCAGATCCCAATACCGCCACGTCCGAACCTGGTCGGTCGCCACATCGTAGAGCAAGCCTTGCCCCTGGCCCAGCTTTTTAACGCCGTTCAGAATGCAGAGTTCGCCGGGCACGTATCCGTACGCGAGATAGTACTGCAACGCGGTGAGGTCCAGCTTCCGAGGGAAGGCAGGATCCGTCATCAGCGCCTTCAGCTCGGACGCAAAGATAAACCGGCCGCCCCGATGGGAATAAAACAACGGTTTCTCGCCGGCGCGATCCCGGGCGAGAAACAGCCGGCGTCGCGTCTTGTCATACAGAGCGAAGGCAAACATGCCGTTCAATCGCGCAAGGCAATCCACGTCCCATGCCCGGTACGCCGCTAGAATGACCTCGGTGTCGCTCGCGGTCCGGAACCGGTGGCCAGCCTGCTCTAATTCGCCACGGAGCTCCCGGTAGTTATAGATCTCTCCGTTGAAGACAATACAATAATCGCCGCGCTCATCTTCCATCGGCTGGTGCCCGCCCGGGGAAACGTCGATAATGGAAAGCCGTCGGTGGGCGAGAAGGACGTCTGCGTCGGCGGAAATCCAGAGCCCAGCGTCATCAGGACCGCGATGCGCCATGGTGTCTCGCATGCGGGTCAACATGTCCGCTTTATCAATGGAGCTTGCTGACACCACGCCTACAATGCCGCACATGATCCAATCACCCGAACAGACTTATTCAGACTACGCCCTCAAAGAACAGCATGACTGTTCAGATGAACGCGCGGCCGATTATCGCTTTGATCACGTCCACGCCCCGTGAGACAGGCCATTCTTCCACTGCAACTCGTGCTGCCTTGGCGATCTGCTCCAATCCTCCCCGATGGCTGAGAATGTCCGCTATTCGAGCCGCCAAGTCGACGGCATTGCCCGAGCGATGGACAAATCCATTCACTCCGTTCAGCACGCGGTCCACGACGACACCAGCGGCATCGGACGCCACCACAACTTTCCCGGAAGCCATTGCTTCGAGGACGGCGACACCGTATGGCTCGTAGCGGGCCGGATGCAGGAACACGTCCAACGACGAGAAAAATGTTGGCAACTGGTCCGGCTCCAACCAGCCGAGGAATTCAACCCGGTCGGCAATTCCAAGACGTTTCGCTTGTTGCTGTAACTGATTGGCTTCGGGTCCGATGCCGGCAATCCGATAGACGAATGTGTCAGATCTAGTAGCATAGACTTGCGCGAGCGCCTCTAAGGCTAAGTCATATCCCTTTTGCTCCGATAAGCGACCGGAAGAGCCGTAAACTAGCGTGGACTTGCTGGACTGACGGGCTGTCGGCGAAAAAGCCCCGAGATCGACAAAGTACGGCAGGTTTACCAACTTGTCACCCGCACATCCCATATCTCTCAATGCAGAGAGCGCCGTACAACCCGTCCCCATAACCGCGGTGGCCCTGGAAAACACCCACCGGAGCCAGGCCAGCCGAGCCGCAGCCTTTAGTGTTCCTCTGCCCGGTCGCATATCTGGCGTGTCGGTCCAGAGAACAAATGGTCGTCGCCGGAGGGCCAAGACTGTAGACACAAGAAGCATCGTGGGATCGTGCCATCCGGCAATCACGAACATCTGCCTTTGCCCGCTTAGCGCCTGCCGGACGAGATGCCAATCGATTCCACCGAATGGCTTGAAATAGCGTGCGCTAAATCCATGGACGCTCGTCGACTGCCATGGATGACTCGAGACAACCGGACAAATGAAATGAACGGTGAGCCTACAAACACGATCCGCTGCGAGCGCGCGAAAGAGGAGATTGTTGTACGGAGTAGGCTGCCAGCAGAGCCATTGAACAGCTATCTGGTGCGAAGGTTTTCTGGAGCAGCTGTGGCTCATTGCTCCTGGCCAGGCCGAGTTGAGGGTATGCGCGTGATTCGTCGATTTGCCGATTTACCGACTAGCGAACGCTAATCGAGTATACAGTTTGCCCAAGCCGACCTTTCGGAGCATATTGATAGGGAACACATCCCAACTTAGTCGTTGACCCAAAAAGGTACCTTCAGATAGTGACTCAGGGCGATAAAATCTATATCGTTTCCCATAGGTCATATAATAGTACCCGTATGGCAAACAATCTGCCTGCAATGGTACAGGCAGCCTTTGTGAACTCGATAGAAGCTCACCTAGTTCTGCCTTATTTGCTGGCTCGATACATATCCCAATTCCCGAGTATCGGGACGGCCCTAGTAGGATACTAGGCTTGCCCCAATAAGCCGCCTCAATACCAATTGTCGAACCATATGTCACAACGATGTCAGCCGAGTCTAGTAGAGCATATGTATCGACCTGACTCTCCGCCGTGATCACCCGCACACGGCCCTCACCAAGCGCGTCCCAACGTGCCCGGGATGCTGACGATTTTTGCTTAAAATGGGGGTGCACACGAACAAGAAGCTCAATGTCGTCAAACTTCTCGCAGACGCTGATGAGATCTTTAACTGCTTGGATTTGCCCCCCCCATCTACAAGGCGAGACAACATCCGAAACTGCTGCATATTCATCATCGCTCGATGAAAAATAAACAAGCCGCCTTTTACCTTTGATACGGGCCGGCACATGCCCTCGAATTTGATGGGCCACGAATGAATGCCATCCGATCCCATCTCCGTTCCGCCGTCGCAGAAAGAAAGAATGTGCCACCTTTTCCCGCTCAGACTTATCAGCGTTTTTCCAGAGGTCACTGATACATGCCTTAATATATGAAAACGAATGGATTGGTTCTTTGAACACTTCGTATTTATCAAACGTAGCTCCACGATCATGTCGAAGAACCTGTATCCCTCTTGACAGCGCGGCTTCAACGATTGGCCTACAGGTAGCAAACCGGCCATTGAAAGTGACAACGATTTGAGGACGTGCCTTCCCAATCAACAATAAAGCTCTTTCGAAGGTTATGGCCGCGGACAGCAATGCACTCCGAACAATTTTCGGGTTTCGTGATATATCGTATTCACTGTCTCCAGCCCAAGAGATAAGCGAGGAAGCCACTCCCATTCCTAGCCAAGCTCCTTGATAACGGTAACCCTTAAGGTCAAGAAGCCCCCCCGAAAATCCTCTCGCGAAGTTGACACATCTATCATGTATCTCCTTAGGTAAACCATGAGCCATCTCCACAGTTACCCCGTGGTTCGCAATGATTCTTTCGAATTGCTTAATTCGCCTTCCGTATGAACAGCCAATCCACTTCAGCCAGCCTGGAAAGGAACAATCCGTCCACTCGAGATCATGGCCCAAGAATGCAAATATGCACTCATTACCGCCCTTAACAAATTCCAAGGCAATTTCGCCTGCCGTTTCTAGATGTGGCTTGGCAGCCACAGATTCAATAATGAGATATTTCAAAGAGGAAATTCCGGTTGCAGGTTGCCATCTCTTAATTGGGCTGCGCGGAAGTATTCCGTCTGCGGAACGCATTCCATAACATCCCGAGGTAACAATTAATTAATCTTCCTAAAATATACTTCTCCACAAACTTGGCCCCAAAGTAGATAGCTTGTTCCACCTTCGATTTACGGACATAGCGGCCTCTGAACGTATACCCCTGAGCCCTTGTCCCGCCGAAATACTCAATTCCCTTTCCCCCACAACTCCAGAAAAGGGCAGCTTTTTTCGCCCCAAGAGGCGATAGAGGCTGAAGACTTCGGTTTTTTAACAGCTCAATCAATTCATCATGGGAAGTTGGCACATACACAGACCCTGTTTTCTCATAGGCGCAGCGCCCGGCCAATATTGATGGTTTCCCCCAATAAGCCGCTTCAATGCCGATAGTGGAGCCAAAGCTCACGGCTACGTCGCATGCCTCCAACAATGCATATGTGCTGATCGGGCTTTCAGGGGGAACCACGATCACATTAGGGTAGACCCTGTTGAGAACTAAGAGCTTGGCGACAAAGCCCCAGTAAACGCCTGATAGATTAGGATGAATTCTGAGACAAACTCTAATATCTATTTCGTCATTTAATGCAGCGCATACTCTGTAAATGGCTTCAGTTTGACTCCGATAAATAGTCTCGTCGAATTCTCCGCCAATAGCAGCAAATTCATCCTCGGAACTATTAAAGATAACGATGTTCCTCTTGCGTCGATCCCAGCAGCCAGGCAGTAATCCTTGAATCTGGTCGGCGACATAAGACCGATCATTTATTGCTCCACCTTTCCGCTTATATTCAAAGTAATGCCTGACAATTTCTTCTCGATCTCCAGAGAAGGTCTCCCAATGGCTATTTATCAAGTCTGGCAAATTGTTCAAATCTTGCGGAAGGCAGTTGTCGAATTTATACACGCATCGAGAGTGAAGTCCCGCACACTCCATGACTTCTGCCTCTACGCCCATCAATTTGGCCACACGGAGTAAGGGTCGATTTTGGTTTTGTCTTCCGTTAAATAAGATAACGCGCGTGACGTTCTTTTCTTTCAAGAGTTCGAACCAAAATTTTGTAAGAGTCTTAGCTGTATGGATTAGCTTGTCGAGACTTGCATGGGCAAGAATACCCTCAAGGTCTAAATCGCGAGCTAAACCGACGTAGCTTGAATAAGCTGCCTGCCCGATATCTACCGATCGATATGAGATTGATTTGACGGCCCATCTGTCCCTCCTCTCAAAATTTTGCAATGAAGTCGCGGAATGCTCCGGGTCGCTCTCTGGACTCTCAACATACGTAAACCTACCTTTCAACAAACTAACCCCCCGCGACTGCAGGCGCTTACACACATAGCAAATTGAGGCAAGCCCATAAATGTTAAAAGAACAGGCATAATTCTTACCGCCTGGACATCCGACGACGATAACTTCGTATCCTTCATCAATTGCCTTCTGCGCCCGAGACAGCATGATTTCACGTTCTGGGGTTGGCAGGCCAGTTGGAATATGAACGACTATAGACATTTGAGGATGTGCCCTCAGAAACCTATGCTCTCAACTATCAGAATGTTTATCTAGGATTTGCAGAAGATCCCATTAGCAGGCTGCGGAAAAACCGGGGTTGAAGGAGGCCGATGCGCCCCAAATCCAA
>CAZXRB010000025.1:0-42977 GCA_964642845.1 uncultured Nitrospira sp. | reverse complement strand
TGCCCAGAGGGTGAAGTTGTTTCCTGATCGATAAACGATTTTGAGATAGGTTCTAGGAGCACGTTGAGTGAACTCATCCGAAGATCTTTGCCCCGGGAAGGATGAAAGTCATGGCCAAGCTCAATGTGTCCATCGACGATCGACTCAGAGACGAACTGTTCAAGCTCGTTCCACCCCGCCGGCGAAGCCAGGTCGTGAGTGAAGCATTGCGGAACGAACTGCTCCGGCGCAAACGCCGGCATGCCGCTGGGGTGGTGCGCCGTCTGAGGAAGCGCAGCGCGACTCTGAGCGGTCAAGAGATCGTGGAAGCGGTGCGCCGGGATCGTACGAGAACCGAGCGATGATTGGATGGCGACCGAGAAGGTAATCACATTCTACGATGCGGCCTACCATGTATTGGCCTTGCGGACCAAAAGCATATATCTGACCGCCAATAGAGCCTACGTCAGTCGGGCCAAACGAAGAGGGCACGTAGTCCTGTTGGCTGAGTGGAAAGGACCGTGAGACCGCAGGCCACATTTAGAAGCGAGGCTGCGAGAGCAGACTTCAGATCCAGCGCCGTACCCGTGACGCATAAGCCGTAAAGGAAGGCCCGAAGCGTGAAGCGAGTGCCCGCTCCTCCGGCTGGATCTGGAACCGGTTCATGTAGAGGACGAAGAGCGGGAGCACCAGAAACGCGGCAGGGTGAGCCAGATGAATCGCCCAGGCGACTAAGACCAGCAGCAGGCCGAGATACATCGGATTACGCGTGAACGCATAGATGCCGGTGACCACTAAGCTCGACGAAGACTCAGGCTTCATCGGATTGACCGTCGTCCCGGCAAGGCGGAACGCCACCACGCCCCAGGCCGCGACGACGAACCCGGCAGCGGCTACGACCTGGGCAACCAGCCTCCGCTGAGGGATGTCGAAACCGTATTCCGGCGTGGCTTGGACCACAAGCCACATTAACCCTGCCGTCACCAACCCGACGACCACCGGTGGAATCTTGAGCTCGAGCATACGCCAAGCCTACGCTTCGCCGAGGACGGAAGCAAAGCAGTCAACAAGTCCAGATGCCTTGAAGGTAGGCCAGCAGCAGACAAAAGGCGAGGACGACGGCAGCGCCCACGAGCGACGTGGCAAGAGAGAACGCCCCGTACTGCCGAAATTGCGGACGCCGCGTGCGCGGAAAGCGCAGAAGGCAAAACGTCACGACGGCACTCACGAGGCCGACGATTGTGATGAGAATCTGTGCGGCGTTCATCAACAGGGCCCCTGAACCGCGCTGGTCGACACCAGCATGCAGCCGGCCAGCTTTTCCAAAGGTGTCGGGAGTCTTTTCTTGAATCCTCCCAGCCTTTCATACAGGTATGACCTGCACGGTCACGTCACATCATCAACCATGACGCATTCGATTTCTTTCACTCGTCGCAGACTTCGGTCATTTCCATAAAAGCGAGCGGCCCGGTGGGTGATGGCCGTCGCTAGCTGTATGGCGTCGGGCGTAGTCAGACGATACCGCGCTCGCAGATCGGCGGCTTGATCCGCTAGATTCATTGTGACTGGCACCCAGTCGAGCTCCGGATACGTGCTGGTCAAGGCGAAGATCTTCTGCGCTAATTCTTCTTGCTGCTCGCGGTAGGGCTGAACCAGCAATTCCAGAAGGGTGACGGTTGACGTGACGGCGGGATTGCGACCCTGTTCAATCCGTTCAAACAAGGAGGCACACCAAGCACCATGCCGTGGATGGTCCTCCAGGAAATAGATGAACACATTGGTGTCGAGCCCGATGCGTTCATGTTCGGCGGGAAACCCTTTGGCCATCAAGCCGCTACCACGATCGGCGTTCTCGCTTGAGGTACCCCGCGGGATACACCGCCTTGGCCAGTCCGCGCAATGTGCGGGCGTAGCGTTTGGGCTTCGGCATCACAAGCGTCAGATCGTTTTTGACAACAACCAATAACTCATCGCCGCCTTTGACCCCCATCGCTTGGCGGGCTTCCTTTGGGATGACGATTTGATTCTTGCTGCTGAGCCTTTGAACAGCCATGGCCTTCTCCTGTAGCTTTACAATAGCACACGAAGTAAAGCTCCTCAACCGAGCCTCTCATAGCCTCGCCAGCTGTCACAGCAGATTCTTACCGCGAAGATCCAAGCCGGAGGATGCGCACATCAGCGCCGATAGCCGCTTGATTTTCGGTCTGCCGAGGCTTAGCCTGGCCTCAGTCTGAGATCTGTGAGGATGGTTATGGCAAACGCCACCCAACTTACAATCGTACTCGAACAGGAAGAGAATGGCCGATGGATCGGCGAAGTGCCGTCTGGTGGGGTCTCTGGTGGGGTCAGTTCTTGACCTTGCACCACCCTAGAGGTTGGGCATCAGACTCGAGGACCTGCGCCTGCCCCCTTCAAATCGATTGGAAGCTTTGAAGGGGGATCGTAAAGGACAGCACAGCATCCGCATCAACGACCAATGGCGCATCTGCTTCGTATGGCGAGAAGGACATGTGGAAGAGGTAGAAATCGTCGATTCCCCATTGAGGAGGCCACATGGGGAAAGCCCGTATCGCTCCGGTGCATCCCGGCGTCTATCTTAAGGAGCTCCTGGGAGAGCTAGGGTTGTCTCAATACCGGCTGGCGCAGGACATTGGAGTGCCGCTATGCGCATTAGCCACGTGATCCATGGGAAGCGACCCATGACCGCTGAGCTTGCGTTGCGGCTCGGCCACTACTTCGGGCAAAGCCCGCGCTACTGGATCAATCTGCAAAGTCGGTACGACATGGATGTGGTTGAAGACACACTCGGTGAACGGGTGGCACGAGAAGTCCATCCGTTCAAAACTGTCGCGTGAGCGCTACCATAGTCGCCCGGCCAGCGCCGGTCTAACTGCTCGTTGGAGGCAACGCCAAGCCCGTTCGCGGCAGAGCCGGTGATAAAACGACTACTCGATTGCTCCGCTAGACAAGGGCTTTCATTCACGACGGCCTCATTTCCCTCTACCCGCATCTCACGGTATGAAAACCCAGTACTACACGGCCACGAGTCTCGACGGTTTCATCGCCACGGAGGATCATTCGCTGGAGTGGCTCTTCCAGCTTGGCGACATCAACGACACCAGCTATCCGGAGTTCATCAAAGCGGTGGGCGCGCTCGCGATGGGATCGTCCACCTATGAATGGATGCTGCGGCACGTCGTGAAGCCCGGGGGCGGGGGAGAAACTGATTGGCCCTATGCGCAGCCGACGTGGGTGTTCTCGTCACGTGCGCTGCCGGCCGTCGCCGGCGCGCTGCTCCACTTCGTGCGGGGCGATGTGCGGCCGGTGCACGAGGAGATGCGCCGCGCGGCTGGAGGCCGCAACATCTGGTTGGTCGGCGGGGGCGACTTGGTCGGCCAATTCTACGACGCCGGGTTGCTGGATGAGATTATCGTGCAGGTCGGCTCGGTGACGCTGAGGACCGGCAGGCCCCTGCTGCCGCGCCGCATCGCCTTTCCTCCGCTCACGCTGACATCCGCCCGTGCCGTCGGCCCCGGGCTCGCCGAGCTCCGGTACGACGTCCCGCGCAAGACTATGTCCACGTAGCGATCGTTTGAAGAAAGTAGGTTACCGTATGGCGAAACAAACCGTCAGGACGAGTTCCTTCTCGCGCGCATTGGCCGCGGTCGTCGTGGGAGCCCCGCTGGCCCTGGTGCCCTATACCGCGTTGGCCCAGGGCGGCACGAGCCCGCAGACACCCGGCATGGGAGGCGCCCAGTCAGGGTCGGCCATTGATTCCCCTAAAGGAGCCGACGTGAGCCGTCCACGCTCGAGCCCCGAAGACCAGAGACAGTTTGATGCCCCATTTACCGGGCAAGCTTTGGATTGGGAGAAACGGGCAGCGGGCAATCGCAAAGCATCCTGGAACGCTCAGGCGCTGGAGCAACAGACGCACCCTGGTTCCGGCGACCAAAGCGAAACGTCGTCCTATTAGAAAGAGCGACGCTGTTCCTCTGGGATCGACGTATCCGGCGCTCATACCGGGAGGCGATGCGAGTACCCTTTGATCGCGTCCCGGCATGCCTGCCGCTGCCGCATAGCAGGGCGATCGAGACACGGCGCCGAACCCGGTGACCCGAGCGGCTACTTCTCCGGATTCCGCACCGCCGTCACGGCGCTTGCGAAGCGCAGCAGGCTGGCCCGCTCGTCATCATCCAGCGCCAGCAGCAGGTGGGTCTCTTCCGCATGCATGAGCCGGAGGCTCAAGAACGGCTCTTCCCGCCGCTTTTCCTTGTTGTCCCACATGGCATCGATGACTTGGACCTTGTCCAACTGGTTGACCGACACCACGTCATAGCGGAAATAGGAATCGCCGATCACCATGTCGAACACGACGTTCCCCGCCGTGAGCAGCACCAGATTGAACCGGCCCTGATCCTCGTACCCCTCGGGCAGGAACTTATTGATATGGCACAGCGCCACCTTGCGGTCGCCCAGCGCCGCGCGGATCTTCTCCTTCAACGCCGGATAATCGATCTGCAGCGGCTTTTCATCGAGCCCCGTCGCCGCGACCGCCGCCGCTTCCGCTTTCGCAAAAATCTCGTCCGCCGACATCAACCCTGGCATGACCGTTCCCCCTTTGTTCCGTACGCCTCGCCGCTAGACCGTTTGAGGCGATTTCCGTGCTCGCAATGCCCGCGCCACTCCGATGCAGCCGATACCCGCCCACGCAAACTCCAACAGAATGAATCCGATGCGCTGATCGGCGATCGCGACGATGCCCAACAGGAGCGACCCCACGATGTTGAGCGCCAGATAGCCCGCATCCAGCTCCCGCCACACGCCGCTCTGGATCAATCCATAGGCGGCCAAGACCATGAGGGCGCCGATCACTGAGATGATTTGCAGGATCATCGTGTTCCGATAGTGAGCATCGACCGCGCGACGCAACTGCGTACGGTAACTGGCGCCCCGGCGAGAATGCAAGTGGTTTCAGCGCGCCACGAGGCGGTGGGAGAACCGCAATCGGCCGTCCCCGTCGATGATCTCGACCTGGAACGACGAGGCCGTGACCGTGACGTGCCCGAAGTTCACGTATCCGGCTTCGTGAATCAGCGTCGTGGGATTGAGCGTTCGGCTTTGGTCGGGCAAGCGGCCGGTGGCCGCGGACAGCGGACCCGCCACGAACTCATGGAAATCCGGAATGCCGTCGCGGTTGGGATCATAGGCACTCGCTTGAACCAGATGCACGTCGGCCGCCAGCCAGACCACATTCTTCACGGGGCGATGCAGGATCGCATCGACAATGACCTGCCGCTCCCGCTCGAAGCCCGTGCCGTCCGCGCTCCCCGCCCAGCCGTCGTTTCCCGGCACCGTCACGCCGCCGCTTTTCGGAATGGAAAGAGGCACGGAGCTCACGATCACTTTCCACATGGCGGTCGAATGAATGAGGCTCTGAAGCAGCCAGTCGAGCTGGGCGGGACCGAGCATGGTCTTCTTCGGGCCGTCCGGATCGGCGTTGAGGCTCCGATACTGCCTTGTATCCAACAAAAAGATTTCCAGATTCTTGCCGTAGCGGATCGACCGATAGAGGCGATGGGGATCCGCGGCCGGCGACGCAATGGGCCAATAGTTCCGCAGCGCCCTGCGTCCCACCGGCATTCGCTCGTCGAACGGACCGGCGAAATTGTTGCGGACCTCGTGATCATCCCACATCACAAAGACCGGCACGGTTTCGAGGAACCGGCGCAGGGCGGCGGCGCCGCGCTGGTAGCGATGCCGCGCCCGATACTCCTCCAGCGTCAAAGCCGTGAAGTCGGCCCCCGGCTCGTTCGGCGGCGAGGGACAGGTATCGTCGCTGTAAATCGTATCGCCCAGAAAGATAAAAAAATCGGGTGCCCGGCGGCGCATGACATCGAAGATGGGATAGCCGCCCTCGCCCTGGCGGCAGCGCTGCTGCCCGCCGAGATCGCCGCTCCACACAAACGTCACCGGCGCGGCCGTGGCGGCATCGGGCAGCGTCCGGAACTCGCCGCGTGCCGCCAGCTTGGCCTCGATCGGATCGCCATCGTCCGCGCGCTTCACCAGCACGTGATACCGATACGTGGTGCCGGCGGCCAAACCTTCCAGTGGAATGATCAGCGTAAAGTCGTCTTCCGCCGTCGTCGTGACGCGCTTGGTCCGCGCGACCGGCGTGGTGACCGTCGCCATTTTTCTGATCATCTCCCAGACGGCCGGCGGCGCCCATTCCACCTGCACCAAGGCCGGGCCGTCGGTGCGCAGCCACAGCAACGCGCTGGTCGGCGTGACATCGCCGATGGCGAGACCCTGCGGCAACAGGTCCTCGGCCAGCACCACCGATTCCCGAAACGGACTGTCCGCCGGAAGTCCTTCGCGCGAAGACGACACACAACCCCACGGCAGCCACGCCGAAAGGCAGCAGCAGGCGATCAAGAGACGGCGCATGCGGCCAGTCCTATCGCATGGGCAAGAAGAGGTCAAGACGGCAGCTGCTGCCATGACGGCTGCAAACCGGCCGTTGAAAAAGCGTGGAGCCGTCCGGCATACTGACGGCTACCAAAGGAAGGTTCTGCGATGCTTGATTCCCGTTGCTGCGTTCCGAATTGCCAAGCCGCGCCCTACGCGCCGGCCGGCACCCGCTCGGTCTGCAAGGATCACTTCTTGAGCTTCCTCACCTGGCGCCGCCGCCGCGGCCCCCAGATGTTTCACAAATACGCCGCCATGACGATGGAAGAACGCGACGCCATCTGCGCCGAATGGCAAAAAACCCTCCGCCCCGAAGAAGTGCCGTCGGTGGGAGCAAAAAGCTAATTCCACATCGACCGCGATTCGAGCCATCTTCAACGACCGTCTGGCCAGGGGTCCGCGGCTTAGTATGCCTTCCTTATTGGCTTGTCATTCTGTTGCTTATAAGCTACTCTTATGACCGTGGAGGGTCGCCAAAGAGACATCCAGATCTATGTCCGTGCTGACGGATACGCCCCCTTCAGTGAATGGTTGAGAGGTTTACGAGATGTGCGTGGAAGAGCGAAAATCCGAGCAAGACTGGATCGTCTGGCGCTTGGTAATTATGGGGACTGCCGAGGTGTCGGGGACGGCGTTCAAGAATTACGCATCGATTATGGTCCTGGATACCGAGTGTACTTCGGGCAAGTGAACATAACGGTGATTCTTCTGCTGTGCGGCGGTGACAAAGCTACTCAGGCACGGGATATTGAGACAGCAAAATCGTATTGGCAGGACTACGGGAGGCGATAATGGCAAAAAGCAAACCCTATCGAGATGAACTCTTGGAGTCTCTTCGCGATCCCCAAGAAGCCATGGAGTACCTCAATGCAGCGTTGGAGGAAGATGACCACGAAGTGTTTCTCCTCGCGTTACGAAATGTGGCCGAGGCCCACGGCGGAATGGCCCAGCTGGCTGAACGCGCTAAGCTGAACCGGGAAAGCTTGTATAGGATGTTGTCGGCTGATGGCAATCCGGAACTGCGCAGTCTCGATGCGCTGCTCCATGCTCTGGGATTCCGTCTGGCTGTCACCGCAGCATAATGCGGTATTCCTCATTGTTTCTGAGAGTCAACCTTAGGGGGCAATTCCTTTAATCGCTTCAATCTGCAGTTGGCCGTCGCGAACTTTAACAAGGCTGTAATGCCTCCGAGACCGTGTTTCACGCGCTCGGCCAGTTCCCGCCTCTTAAAGAGCGTTCCACCCTCCGAGTTGTTGTGCACAAATGAATCAGATGACACTTTGCGGACGGCCTGGTGGTCTCCTCACTGCGCGCATCCAACGAGGGCCTTCCCAGGCCGCGCGTTGGGCGAGCACAGGAGACCACCAGGCCGCCCGCGTCCCCCCTAGCCCATCACCGCCGACCCATGATGATGAATCATCAGCCATTCGTCCCCGACCCGTTCGTACAGATTCGTGGCGAGGACTTTGGCGTGCTGCGGCTCTTCGGACTGCTGGCTGACGATGTTTTCCACGCAGATCACCCACGCAACGTCGCCGGCCACCTGAATCGTCACGTCGGTCAGCTCGAATTTCATGGAAAAGGTATTGTTGAAGATCAGCACCCACGAATCGCGCACTTCGGGCCAGCCGTAGCGAAGCGCCCAGCCGGGATGGATGCAGGTGACGTATTCCAGATGGGCCCAGACCTCGTCCATTCTCGCGATGTCCAGACTTTCGAAGGCCTCGTAGAAACGCAAATTGGCTTTGGTGACTTCTTCGATGCGTTGTTCCAGCATACGGCTCCTAGGAAAAAGAGCCGTATCATACTGCAACCAGTAAGAAGAGCGCGAGAGAAGAGTGGCGGGGATTTAGGCGCGATCCAACGCCGCCGTTTGGCGATTCACCAGCCACACGCCGGCGAGAATCAAGATGATGCCCAGGATCTCGACCGGGCCGACGGCTTCGTGCAGAATCAGCGCCGACAAGCCCACCGCCGCGACCGGCGTGAGATTGCCCAGCACGGAGGCGCGGGACGGGCCGATGCCTTTGACCCCGAACAGCCAGGCCTGCTGCGCCACGGCCGTCGCAAAGACCACCAAATAGCCCAGCGCCATCCAGTCGGCCGCCGTCACCGATTGCACGCCGGCGTCCACCATCTTGCGGTCGGTCCAGAGCAAGGGGATCTGCAACACGGTGGCGACGAGGAGCGTCGTCCAGTTCACCGTCAGCGCCGAGAGCCGGTCCATCACCGCGCGGCTGCCGATGCTATAGAGGGCCCAACAGGCGACGCCCAGAAACACCAGCAGGCTGCCGAGCAGCGGCTGTTCGCCCGCCGCCTGGAATCCTGCGATCGACACGATCCCTACGCCGGCAAAGGAGAGCAGCGCCCCCAGCCACACCGCCCGCAACGGCACGTCCTGAATCAGCATGGCGGAGAACAGCGCGGTCACGACGGGACTCGATCCGATGATGACGCCGGCCACGGCGCCGCTGACATATTTCAAACCGATGAGGATCAACAGATGGTTGCCGAGGACCCCCAGCCCCAGTAATCCCAGCGCCCGCCAGTCGCTGCTGCTCAGCTTGCCTACCGTGCCCTCCTGCCACCACCAAGTCGCCATCAGAATGGCCAGGCCGCCGAGATCCCGCAAGACCGAGGCTTCCACGGCGGAAAACGATCCCAGCGCCAGTTTTTGCGCGACGATGGAGCCGCCCCAGAGGGCGGCGGCCAGCACGACGGATCCGTAGGCCAGCGAGGAAGGGGGCTGCATGGCCATGGGGATACCGTCGTTTGATCCGGACGTCAAGGACATTGTCGAAGCAGGCCGGCTTGACGGCGTTTACAAACTGCACTAGGTTTCGTCTCACGTGAGAGCGGCCGGTCCACGAAAGGAGTCACTATGGGGCAGTCTCTAGGGTTGTTCCGCTTGTTCGTAATCCCGCTGTCGGCGCTGTTGGTCTTGAGCGGCTGTACCAAAGCGCTCGTCCATGACGATGTGAAGTATGCCTCCACCGGCGCGCATTGCTCCGGCTCGGAAAGCGTGGACGATTCGTCGCTGGCCGTCTTGCCGATTCCCGTGGTGGCCTTCTTTGTCCCGCACTGGAACCTGCACGACATCAAGGCCGACGATTATCTCCGGCGCTGCGGCGACTCGACCAAGCTGATCAATCGCCATGTGGAAGTGAATCGGACCGCCTGCATCCCGGCGGCGCTGACGCGCATCATCAGCCTCGGCATCTGGCAGTGGTGCCCGGCATACGTATCGTGGGAAGCGGACGTGAAAACCTAGTGACAAGTGACCAGTGACGAGTGATAACAAGGTCTCTGCTGCTTCACGTCACGAAACCGATCACTCATCGCTCGTTACTCGTCACGCGTCACGCCTCACTTCTTCCTCACCACCAACACTCCGTCGCGAATGGTCACGAGCACCGCATGGACCCGTGGATCGTTCGCGACGGCGCGGTTGAGCTCTTGGATCGCCGCGGTTCGGTGGTCGGGCGGCGGGTGTTTCAGTACGTCGCCGTCCCACAACACGTTGTCGATGAGGATCACGCCGTTGGGCGCCAACAGGTCCAGCGCCCGCCGGTAGTAATTGAGATAGTTGGTTTTGTCGGCGTCGATGAAAATGAGATCGAACGGTCCGGCCAACTGGTGCATGGTGTCCAAGGCGGGGCCCATGCGGACGGTGATTTTCTTGCCCGCCGGCGTCTGCGCGAAATACCGCCGCGCCACGGCTGCGGACCGCTCGTCGATCTCGCAGGTCACCACCGTCCCGTCCTCGGGCAGCGCTTCGGCGAAGCAGAGCGCGCTGTAGCCGGTGAACATGCCGATCTCCAACACCCGAGTGGCGCCCACCAACCGCGTCATGATCTTCAGAAACGCCCCTTCCAGCGGCCCCACGAGCATTTGAGCGTGCTCCATCGTCCGCTGGGTCTCTTCCCTCAGTGCGCGGCACACGGGCGATTCCGGCATAGAGTGCGCTTCGGCATAGGCCTCGATATCAGGCGGGACCAGCGTGCTCATGGACAGGCTCCTGGTTTGAAATACAGCCGCGCCGTTGCGTAGACTGACGCAACGTGCCGGGACGATGGTAGCACAGCCGAGAGGAGGCCGCTCGTGAAGACACTCGCCACGCTAGAACCGTTGACCAGCAGGTTGCTGGAGATTCAACGCATCAACAGCGCCGCGTCGGTCTTGTCCTGGGACCAGGAAACGTATATGCCGGCCGGCGGCGGCGAGGCGCGGGCGGAGCAAATCGCCGTGCTGCAAGGGCTCGCGCACCAAAAGCTGGTGTCTCCGGACATCGAGGCCATGCTATCCCGTTGGGTCGATCCCGCCACGGGCCAGGCCTTCGAGCAGGCGGGCGAAGGCTGGGACGAGCCGTCGCGCTCACTCCTGCGTGAAGTCTGGCGGGACTTCAGCCGCGCCAAAAAGTTGCCCTCCGACTTCGTCATGAAGCTGAGCCGGGAATGCTCTTTGGCGCAGCAAGTGTGGGCGGCAGCCAGAGAGCAGAACAAGTTCGCGATGTTCCTGCCCCACCTCCGCACGGTGTTGTCCCTCAAGCGCGACGAGGCCCAGTATCTCGGCTATAAAGAGTCTCCCTACGACGCGTTGCTCGATGTCTACGAACCGGGCTCCACCGTGGCGGGATTGCGGCCGCTGTTCGCGCAATTGAAAGCCCGGCTGGTCCCGTTGTTGAAGCGCGTCACGGGCAGCCGGGTGCAGATCGACGACAGCCTCCTGCGTCACGGGTACGATACGGCGAGGCAGCTCGAATTCGGCCGGCTCGTGCTCATCGCCATGGGATATGACTTCGAGCGAGGCCGGCTCGACCTCTCCGCCCATCCGTTCACCACCTCGTTCCATCCGACCGACGTCCGCGTCACGACACGGGTGTTCGAACATGAGCTACAGTCCTGCCTGTTCAGCTGCATCCACGAAGGCGGACACGGGCTCTACGACCAGGGGCTCGATCCGCGGTACTACGGGACGCCGCTGGGGGAATCGGTTTCCCTCGGCATCCACGAGAGCCAATCCCGCCTGTGGGAAAACTGCGTGGGCCGGTCGCGGGCCTTCTGGCGCTTCTTCTATCCGATCCTCCAGCAGACGTTTCCCCACCAACTGCGGAACGTGGACATGGATCAATTCTATGCGGCGGTGAATTGCGTGCGGCCGTCGCTGATCCGGGTCGAGGCGGACGAGCTGACGTATAACCTGCACATCATGCTGCGATTTGAGATCGAACAGGATCTCATCGAAGGCCGCACGCAGCCGGAGGATCTGCCCGGCATCTGGAACCGCAAGATGGAGGAGTACCTCGGGATCACCCCCAAGCAGGATTCAGAAGGCGTCTTGCAGGACGTGCACTGGTCGCTGGGCTCGTTCGGGTATTTCCCGACGTATACCCTGGGGAATCTGTACGCCGTGCAGTTCTACGAGCAGGCCAAGCTCGAAATTCCCCACTTGGAAGATGTAATTGCCGCCGGCCAACTCATGGTGCTGCGGCGATGGCTGGAGCAGAAGATCCATCGGTGGGGACGCATGTTCACGCCCGACCATCTGGCGCAACGCGTGACGGGCGCCGGCATCACGCCGGAACCGTTCTTAGCCTATCTGGAAAAGAAATACGGCGAGCTGTACCAGCTCTAGCCCTCACCGCGTGCCCGCTTCGTATCCCATCGCCGCGTTGACTCGCGCCAGCATCGCGGGAGCGAACGCAAACTCGGCCTGCACTTCGATGCGATGCGGCACCAGCAGCGTCGTGTGGAAGACAATGTCGCGGATCGGGATCTTGAACTCCGGGTCCTGGGGCGTGCTCAGCTCGACCGCTTCCACCGATTTCGTGATCGTGCCGCTGTCCTGCGGCCCATAGGTCGCCACGACGGCGTCGATGATTTCTTTGATCTTTTCGTTGGTCTCAACCCCTTCGATGCCCTTGAGCACCAGCGGAATCACGGTGTCCCTGGCCTGATCCGACAGCGTGAAGTTTTCCACCCGCTCCTTGCGCCGGAGCGAGGTCAGATCGTTGTCAAGGTCCTTGCTGAACGCCCCGTAGGCGAAACGAAAAAATTCGAAATGGAATCCCTTGAAGCCCTTTCCGAACATCTGGAGCTCGCACAGAAAGCACAGCTGTTGCAACTTGACGTCGCTGAGTAGGCCGTGCGGCTCACAGACGTGAAGCACATAGAGCAGCAAGGCCCGATCGACCGTGATTTGATTGGGCTTTCTCATCGCGCGTCCGGCCTCCGCCGGAGAGGCACTATAAACAGCCCCGAAGAGCATCGTCAAACCAGCGGACAGGAGTCTGGCAAACGGCCCTTGACCCTGTGCGATGTCTTGGTCTTTAATGTTTTCTCAGAACGTGACATGGCACGATCGATGTCCAAACACCCCAAAGAAATGGAGACGCTGAAGGAGCATCTTGGCAAACACCAACTCAAGCTCACTCGTCAGCGGGAACTGATTCTCGACGCATTTTTGAAGCAGGAACACATCACCGCCGAAGAGATGTACCACCAACTGGCGAAGAAGGACCCCCACCTGGGTCTGGCCACCATCTACCGTACCTTGAACCTGTTCTGCGAAGCCGGCCTCGCGCAGGCCCGGCATTTCGGCACACAGACCCAATACGACAATGTCTCGCACAAGGGGCACCACGACCATCTCATCTGCACCGGGTGCGGCAAGATCGTCGAATTCGAAAACTGCGATATCGAGCGGCTGCAAGAAGAAGTCGCGGCCAAGAACGGCTTCACGATTCAGACCCACCGCCTGGAGCTCTACGGCCTCTGTTCACGCTGCCGTCATTGACCCTCCAGGACTGTTTTTGGTATCCTTTTTGAAATGATTTATCAATTTCAATTGTCGGCGCTCGTCGCGCTGCTGTGCCTCTCCATCGCCTGTCCTCCGCCGGCCTCAGCGGCGGACAAGCTCGTCGTGTATTCCGGGCGCGCCGAACGGTTGATCAAGCCGGTCTTGGACGCCTTCACGGCCAAGACCGGGATTCAGGTCGAGTTGCTGTCCTCCGGCACCACTGAATTAGTCAACCGCTTGAAGGCAGAAGGCGACCGGACACCGGCCGACGTCCTCATTACGAACGACGCCGGCAGCCTGGAGCTCGCGCGGGCGGCCGGTCTGTTGCGTCCACTCGCCATGCGGGAGATCGAACAGGCCATCCCGCCGCAGTATCGGGCGGCCGACAATAGCTGGATCGGGTTATCGGGCCGGTTTTGGGTCATCGTCTACAACACCACGATGGTGAAGCCCGATCAGGTGAAATCACTGCTCGACTTGGCGGATCCCACGTGGAAAGACAAGATCGCGATTCCCAACGCCGGGAGTGAATATCTCCAAGCCGGTGTGTCGGTCGTTCGCGCCAGTGTCGGGGACGAGCGGGCCAAGAAGTTTCTCGAGGGGCTCAGAGACAATGCGGGCACCCAGGTCTATCAAAAAAGCTCGCAGATCGTGGAGGCCGTCGCCAAAGGCCAAGTCGCGCTGGGGATTGTGAACCATTATTACGTGTACCGCCATCTCGCCGCTCAGCCCCACGCTCCCATTGCCGTGCTCATGCCGGATCAACAGGACGGTGGAATGGGCGCCATCATGAATGTGGCCGGCATCGGCGTCATCAAACACACCGCCCGCGTGGAGAGCGCCAAGCGGCTGGTGGAATTCCTGGTCGCGCAGGCCGGGCAGAAGCTCTTTGCCGAGCTGGATAAAGAATACCCGCTGCATCCGGACGTCAAAGCCGACCCTGCGTTGATCGAGCGGACCAGCTTTCGCGCCGCGATGGTTCCCCTCACCAAACTCGCCGAGCTCCGGGAACCCACGCTCACGCTGATCGAACAAGTGGGTCTCCGATAAACGGATGCTGAACAAGCGCGTCAATTTCACCTACTCCACCCCGGTGCGCCGAGACCACCTTTCACCGTGCGTCGTTCCCGCGTCGCTGAACCGGCTTGTTGAGCATCCGCGAACCTCATGACCGCCCTACGCCAACAGCTCGCGTCTCCGCTGCAATGGGTGGCCGTGGCCAGCGCGGCGCTGATCCTGCTGCCGCTGGGGTACGTCACCGCGCTGGCGCTTTCGGCCGATCCGGCCGTCTGGCAGCGCCTCTGGGCGACGCGGATCCCAGAATTGCTGCGCAACACCGTGTCGCTCGCCGCGCTGGTGTCCCTTCTGACGTTGCTCGTCGGCGTCTCCACCGCATGGATCGTGAGCCGCTATGAATTTCCGGGGCGCGCCCTGTGGGAAGTGGCGCTGGTGTTGCCGCTGGCCATGCCGACGTACGTGTTGGCTTACGTCTATAACTACCTGTTGGGGTTTGGCGGCCCGGTGGAGGAACTCTGGCAAGCCGTGGCAGGTCCCCAGGCGAGGATTGTTTCTCCCCAAAGCCTATGGGGCGCGACCGTCGTGATGGCGCTCGATACGTTTCCATTCGTGTATCTGCTGACGCGCAGTGCGCTGCTGAGCCTCAACGTCTCCTTTGAAGAGGTGGCCCGGACGTGCGGGGTGTCCCGCAGAGCCGCCATGTGGCGGGTCACCTTGCCGTTGCTCCGCCCCTCCATCGTCGCGGGCCTGGCGTTGGTGATTTTGTACGTCGTCTCTGATTTCGGCGCCGTGTCGCTGTTGCGGTATCAAACATTGACCTACGCGGTTTTTCAGCAAATGACGGGGCGGTCGGACAACACGGCCGCCAGTGTTCTCAGTATCCTCCTCGTGGTGTTGGCCCTGGTGTTCCTTTTGGCAGAACGCTGGTTCCGCCACAAGAGCCGGTTTTATCAGACCAGCGGGCGGTATCGCGCGCCGCAGCGCGTGCAGTGCGGATGGGCCAAGAGTCTTGGTCTGACGGCGTATCTGGCGGTCATCGTCGCCGCCTCGTTCGGTGTCCCGGTTTCCTTGCTCGTTCAATGGACCTGGTCGCCGGAGGCCCAGGCGATTTTGGACCATCGATTCGTGGGGTTCGTCTGGAACAGCGCGATGCTGTCCGCCGCGGCGGCGACAGCAGGCGTGCTCATCGGCCTTCCGTTGGCGTATCTCGCGACTCGAACACCCACGGCGCTGAATCTGGGCTGTCTGCAGGCCGCCTATGCGGGTTACGTGTTGCCGGGACCGGTCGCCGCCTTGGCTGTCTTGGTGCTGGTCCTCAAGCTGGTGCCGTTCATCTACGGCACCGCCATCGTGCTCGTCGTGGCCTATGTGATCCACTTCTTACCCGCGGGGCTCCAGTCGCTGGAGCCCTCGCTGCAGCAGATCACGCCGAATTTGGAGGAGGTCGCCAGGACCTTGGGTTTGGGTCTCAGCGACACGTGGCGGCGCGTCACCCTTCCCCTCGTCCGCAACAGCTTCATCGTGGCGTGGGTCCTGATGTTTCTGCAGACCATGAAGGAGCTGCCCGCCACGTTGCTGCTGCGGCCGGTCGGCTTCGATACCTTGGCCATCCGGGTATGGCTCGAGGCCAGCGAGGAGTATTATCGACTCGCTGCGCCCTCCGCCCTGCTCATCGTGCTCGTCGGCCTGCCGGCGCTCGTCCTTCTGCTTTCGCGGGACTGGCGCGCGGCCTAACGCCGGAGGACGCGACGATTATGGATGCACGCACCACACCAGCCGCCGAATCGCTCAAAGAGCAGGTCCATCTGTTTACGCCCGCGTCCTCGATTCTGGAACTGCGGTCGGTCTCCTGCGCCTACGATCCCGGCCGCCCGGCCGTCCGCGACATCTCCTTTTCGGTCCAGGAAGGGGAAATCCTGTGCCTCCTCGGACCATCCGGCTGTGGAAAGACCACGGTGCTGCGCGCCATTGCCGGCTTCGAGCCGGTCCGCTCCGGTGAGATCTATCTTTCAGGACGGCTGGTGTCGTCGTCTCGAGACACCGTGCCGACCGAGGAGCGCCGCGTCGGGATGGTCTTTCAGGAATACGCCCTCTTTCCTCATTTGCGGGTGGCCGACAACATCGCGTTCGGCCTCCGGCATCTTCCGCGTCCCGAACGTCACCGCCGGGTGCAGGAGATGCTGCGTGTGACCGGGCTGGAGGGATTGGAGCGCCGCTATCCGCACGAGCTGTCTGGCGGCCAGCAGCAACGGGTGGCGCTGTCCCGGGCCCTGGTGCAGAATCCGATCGTGCTGTTGTTGGACGAGCCCTTCAGCAATCTCGATCCCGACATGGCCAGCCGCATGCGCCAGGAGCTCCACGCGCTCCTCCGGCGCATGAAGACGACGACGATTTTGGTGACGCACGACCATGACGAAGCGTTCGCGATGGCCGACCGGATCGCCGTGCTGAACAAGGGGCGCCTCGAGCAAATGGATACCCCGGAGATGATCTACCACATGCCGGCCACGCCCTTTGTCGCGGACTTCGTCGGTCAAGCCGACTTCATCCCGGGAGAGATCCGCGGAGGCCTGGTGCGCACCGAGCTCGGCGAGTTCCCGAACACGGTGGACGGAAAAGAGGGCTGCTCGGTCGTCGTCATGATTCGGCCGGATGATATTCACGTGAGTCCGGATGAATCCGGCCGTGCCCACATCGTTGACCGGCAGTTCAGAGGATCGGAAAACCTGTACACCGTCCAACTGCCGTCGGGCCAGCTCGTTCATAGCAGCGAGGCGTCCACGACGATTCTCGCCCGGGGGACGGCCGTCAGCCTGAAAGTCCTGGCCACCCACACGGTGATTTTCAACGCCGAGACCGCGCCCGGATAAGCGCGCCGCGGGGAAAAATGTGGTTGACAGGGAAATCTCCAGTTTGTTACTTTTGACCAGTCGAAGTTGAGAACTATTATCAAATTCATGAAACCCACGGGGCGGCGAAATGGATTCACTGAAACATGCGGTGGACTTCGGGATCATCGGACTCCTGTTGGCGCTGAGTCTCTGGTCGGTGGCTATTGCGGTGGAGCGCTGGCTGTTTTATCGGCGTGTTGACCTCAAACAGTTTCCCAACCCCCAGGTCTTCGAGATTGCGCTGACGCGCCGGCTCGTCGTGATCGGCACCGTGGCGGCCAATGCTCCCTACATCGGCCTGTTGGGCACCGTCCTCGGCATCATGCTGACCTTCCATACCATGGGGACGACCGGGCAGATGGCCGTCAATACGATCATGATCGGCCTGAGCCTCGCGCTGAAAGCCACGGCGGTAGGATTGCTCGTGGCGATCCCCTGCGTCGTGTTGAACAACGTTCTGCGCCGGCGGGTAGCGGAACTGTTGACCCTGTACAAAGTGCAACATGGAACGTGAGCTGGATCAGATCAACGTCATTCCGCTGGTGGACGTCATGCTCGTCCTCCTCGTCATCGTGTTGACGACCGCCACGTTTATCACGACCGGCCACATTCCGGTGGATCTGGCCAAAGCGAAGGAGGCCGGCGATCGGAAGGACGTCCCGCTCGTCATTACCCTGGCGGCGGATGGCGGCTTGTTTTTGAACGATCAGGCCATCTCGCAAGAAGGGTTGAAAGCCCGCCTGCTCAATCACCCGCGCGAATCGTTGGTGCTGGTGCGGGCCGATCGTGTCACGGTCCTCGAACGATTCGTCAACGTGGTCGATGACGTGCGGGGGCTCGGATTCCATCAAGTCAGTTTGGAGGTCGTGCGATCATGACGGCGGAGGCGCTCGGTCGTTTCGGAGACTCGGCGCACAAGCCGCACGGCTGGCTGGCGTCCATGCTCGTGCATGGGGTGGCGGTCCTCGTCGCCTTGATCGCGTTTTCCGAGCTGAAGCCGGCATCTCAGCCGGAGCCGTTCCGCTGGGAAATCGCGCTCGCGCAGGTCGTGCCGCCCACTCCGGTGGACACGCCTAAGCCGGCGCCTCCCCAACCGAAGCCAGTCGTTCAGCCTCCCCCTCCCGCCCCGCCGAAGCCGGTCGAAGCCAAGCCCGTCGTCCAGCAGGTTCAGACCGTGCAGACGGTGGAACGGATCCAACACGTCGTGCGCCAGGAACAGATGACGGTCCACAACCGCGTCAACCCGGTCGTGGAAACGATCGCGCAGCACGCCGAGCCCATCCAGCACGTAGAAGCCGTTCAGCAGACCGAAGTCGTGGAAGCCACACCGGTTACCCCTGTTTCCACCCCCATGAGCCAACCGTCGCCCGTGACCCAGCAGGTGGTTCAGGCAGAAGCGACTCCTGTGGTTTCAGAAGTCGTGGCTGCGCGTCCGGCGCCGGTCACCACATCGGAACCCGTGGTCACACAGGCCGCGCCCGCTCCTATTCAACAGGCCGTGGTCAGCCAGCCCGCGGCCGAAGCGGTCCAGGCGCCGGCGCCAGTCCAGCAGACGGCTCATGCCGCGCCGGCCCAGCCCCAGGCGGTCGAGCGGCCGGCGGCCGTGACGGCTCAGACCAAGGCCGATTATTCGTGGCTGACCCAGGAATTGTTGTCCCGTCTCGAGCGGTCGAAGCGGTATCCGTACACCGCGCGGATGAATCGCTGGGAAGGCCGCGTCGTCGTGAAAGCCGTGGTGCGTGATGATGGACAGGTTGTGAGCCTGCAGATTGCCGAGAGCTCGGGCCACGCGGTCCTGGACAACGACGCGATGGAGCTCATCCGCCAAGTGTCTCCGATCCAGTTGAAATATCCCTTGGGCAAGACGCAGGTGGCGCTTTTGGTGCCCGTCGGTTATTCACTGCATTGAGGCCGGACAGGAGGAAGAGTTGTGAAGGTTCGCACACTCGCTCACATCGGAATGGCGGTGGCAGTGCTCGCGGTAACGCCGTCGCTGGCGCCCTGGGCGTCGGCCCAACAGAAGCCTGAGCGCCAATTTCAGGCCACGGTGACCGACGCGCAAGGCGTGGAGACCGACATCAAGAACGTGCTGTTCTACTGGGAAGAAAAGGTGAGTGAAACGGCGTTCGTTCCGCACGAGCTGCGGCACGTGCCGGTCAAAAAGGGTACCGCCACGGTGAACGTCAAGTTCGACACCATCAAACAGATCGAGGTCAAGCCGGCCGCGGACGGCTCCCTGCCGTCGCTAGCAATCACCTTGACGAACGGCAAGTCGGGTGAGTTCGCGCTGGCGATCAAAGGCAGTTTCCGCGGTGAGTCGGACTTCGGCGAAGTGGATTTGCCGGTGAACGGGCTGAAGAAGGTGACGTTTAAATGAGGCCGGCGCTCACGCGCGGAAACCCGATGTCAGCTGCGGTGGACCGAGTTGTTGAGCCGGATCTCTGTATGTCTCACGCATATCTTAGTTTGTCCGTCGTGTTCCCGCCGATCTCTCAGTGGCAGCGGGTGGGCCCTGCCGCTCTTATTCACCCCCTAACAGCCGAATAACCTAGGAGGAAGGTTTCATGCCAAGAAGCCATTTGTCCAGCTCGATTTTGAGAATGTTTCTTATTACCATTATCTTCAGTCCCGCATTGGCGCGAGCCGAAGTGCCGGTGGATACCACCACAACGACACAGACGGTGGAAGCAAAAGATTTGGAGCAGAAGCCCATCAAGGTCCCGTTGACAGAAGTGATCGGGACAGGGCCGGAAGCAATGGAACATATCCCCGGGTCGGGACGAGTCATAACAAAAGAACGAATCGAACAGAATCGACGCTTCACCATCAACGAAGCATTGCGCGAAGTCCCAGGCGTCCACGTGCGGGACGAAGACGGCCTCGGCATTCGACCCAACATTGGCATCAGAGGTCTCGATCCCACCAGGAGCCGGAAGGTTCACATCATGGAAGACGGCGTGCCGATCATGTTGATGCCCTACGGCGATCCGTCGTCCTATTACTTCCCTCCTATTTTCCGGTTTGATCGGATCGAGGTCCTCAAAGGCAGCGGGCAGTTGCTCTATGGCCCGCAGAACATCGGCGGCGTGATGAACCTCATCACCCGTATGCCGTCGGCGCAACCGGAAGGGAACTTTCAGTTCTGGGGCGGCAACAACAACTACTTCAATACTCATTTCGACTACGGAGGGACGTGGGGGAAGAGTGGCTATCTCGTGGACTATACGCACTTTCAGAGCGATACGCCGCGTTTCTTGAATATCCGAGCCAAGGTTGACGATTTGACGTTCAAGACAGTCCAAGAGCTCAGCGATCGGACTCAGATATTGGCAAAGTTGAACTACTATCGAGAGGATTCAGGCATTGGGTATCAAGGACTAACAGAATCCGAGTATGCCAGCTCCTTCGGCCGAGACAGACAAACTCGATTTACCAACGACGGCTTTGACTTCAGGCGCATCGGAGCCCATGTGGCCGTCAACCATATGTTCACCGCTAACCTAACTTCGACGACGAATTTCTTTGGCCACTACATCGCTCGGGACTGGACACGGCAGGCGATCGCGCAGGTCAATACCAGCGGCGACGGCTGCACCCTGCCGGCGTTTAACTCCAGCAACGGGATTTGCTCCAACGCGACACAGGCCATCCCCGGAACGGGCCAAATCACGAACGCAAGAGAATACTGGGTCTACGGTGTAGAGCCGCGATTCCATTACAATCATTCGCTCCTGGGGATTAATGCCGAAGCCGACTTCGGCGCTCGATACATGTATGAGATGTCGGATCGGGTTCAATTCCAGAATCGTCTCACGACTGGTCCGGCGTTCAGTTGTTTTGCTCCGGGCCTAAATACGTGCCTTGGCGAGAGCAATTTGCGCACGACCAACGCATATGCGCTGTTCTTCCAAGAGCGGTTGATTTTCGGTCAGTTCACCATCACGCCAGGTGTTCGGGTTGAACACATCAACTATGATCAGAACAATCGTCTGGCCAACAATGGGGGTGGGGCTTCTGGAGCATCACATTTTACAGAAGTGCTACCCGGCGTTGGTGTGACGTACTCGCCGGTCAAAGACCACACGCTCTTTTTTGGCGCGCATAGAGGGATGTCGCCGCCTCAGATCTCCGATGCCATCACGGCTTCAGGGGCCGAAGTGGACCTCGGCCCTGAACTTAGCTGGACCTATGAGTTGGGGGCGAGAGGGAACGTCACCCAATGGGCCGGCTATGAATTCACGCTGTTCCAAATGGATTTCTCCAACCAAATCATCGCCCAGTCTGCCGCGGGCGGTGTCGGTTCGACCCTGACCAGCGCGGGCGAAACCCGACATCGTGGCATTGAGGTCGCCACGAGAATGGATCTGCTTGACGCATTCACCGGTCGCAATCCAGATCAGGACATCATGTTTGATGTCAACTACACATGGGTCGCACAGGCTGAATTTGTGGGAAACCGCCGGAGCAGCCTGGGTTGTATATCACTTACTCCTGCTGAGCGGGCTGCCGAAGGTTGCGCTTCACCGTCGACGGGAAATCCGACCAACCCCGTTTCTATTACCGGCAACAGGCTCCCCTACTCACCTCGGCATCTGCTGACGGCTGGAATTGCGTACAACAACCGGGCGTTTGCACCGGGAGCGTTCAACGCCCGGTTGGAAGTCCAATGCGTTAGCGATCAATTCGGGGACGACCGAAATCTAGTCGACCCGACCCCGAATGGTCAGCGCGGCGTCGTGCGCGGCTGGTGCATGCTGAATGCAGCAGTGAACCAGTATGTGAAGAAGATCAACACGACATTCTTCTTCACCGGTAAGAACATGCTGGATCAAGAGACCATCGTGGACCGCACACGCGGTATCTATCCCGGCCTGCCTGCTCTCTGGCAAGCTGGCGCAAAGTGGACGTTTTAGAATAAGACGCGGAGGCGATCGGCTGATCGCCTCTGCCTCGGTTTCAGGCCTACGGAACTTGAACAGGAATCCCGTGGTTTCCAAGGTGGACACGACACTCAAGCACACATGCCGCGTAAGTGAGATTCGCTGTCACTGCGGACAGTTGATGGCGCGGGTGGTGGACGCGGGCTTGGAGCTCAAGTGCAAGCGGTGCCGCCGCCTGGTCGTCATTCCCTTTTCCAGCATCAAAGGATGGCCCATGCACACCAACTAGTCTGAGTCCCATAGCACTGAGGCCAGCGGTTCTTCACCCAGAGCCCAAGATCGAGCCCCCGGTCTTGGGCTCTGGTCGTTTTTCAATTCCGCACGGAAGGAGGAAGAACCATGGCCTTTCCACAACCTCACACACTGAGCATGCCGGCGCCGGTGCGCGTCGTGCTGGCGTTTCTCAAAAAAATCGACGAGCTGCAGCTTCCCCCCGCTCCCCAGCGGGAGATGGAAGAGGTGCTGTGCGAGCAGGCCTCGGTGCTTCTGGAGTCGTTCACCCGACACAATCCCGGGCACGGCCGCCGCACCGCAGCACACTGTTTGCGGCTCGGGCGGGCGCTCGGTCTGTCCTCCGAAGAGCTCCATGATCTCACGCTGGCCGGACTGCTGCATGACGTGGGGCTGCTCATGCTCGATCCCGCGTTGCTCTCGCGTCCCGACGCCTGGGATGCCGAGGACTACGCCCGGGTGCAGAGCCACCCGCGCGTGGGCGCCGAGTTGTTGGCTCGCTTCGCGTTTTTGACGTCGGCGGCGCAGGTCATTGCGCACCACCATGAACGGTGGGACGGGAGCGGCTATCCGTTCGGCCTGCGAGGATCGTTCATTCCCCTGGGCGCACGCATTCTCGCGATCGCCGACGCCTACGATGCCATTCAGGTGCCGCCCGAAACCGATCGGCACCTGCGGCGACAGATCGCGCTTCGTATTCTCAAAGTCGGCGCGGGATCCCAGTTTGATCCCACGCTGGTGACCCTTTTCAGCGAGGCCGTACGGGCGGCAGCCGCGGACCGGCGCGTGGATTCGTACGGCGCGAGCAGCAAGGCCGACATGCCGGCCGGTGGGTGACTGCCGGCGCCGGAGTGGGGCCGTGCCACCCCACTCCCCGCGGAAGGGCGCCTCCCCTTCCTCCGGGAGGCCCCCCTCCCCTCTTTGCAGAGATCCAACATGGACCAATGAAGCACCAGGAGCACATCATGGCAACCGCATCGGCCACACCACGTCCGCTGAGATCGTCGACTTGCGATTGGAGATCTTCCAAGGAGCCTGATTGGACTGCGTCCATGGACAAGGCCGACCCGCGCGACGACCAAGCCGGCGCCTTCCGGCTGCTCGCCGAACCGTCGGAGGAGCCCATCGCCGTGCAGGAACCGGCGTTGTCCCTGCAGGAGCGGATGCACCTCTTCTTGGTTGAGAATCTCCATCACGGCCTGACCCTCAAAGACCTTTCCGAGTTTCTCGGCTACTCCGAAAAATACTGCTCGGAGTGGTTCGTGGCCCGGATGGGCCAGTCGTTTTCCAGCTATGTCAAGCGCCTGCGCGTGGAACGCGCCACCAGGCTTCTCGGTTCATCAGGGCGCCTGGCCGACATCGCGGAGACCCTGGGTTTTCAGGACCAGTACGCCTTCAGCCACTTTTTCAAGAAAGTGACGGGCCTGTCTCCACAGGCCTTCCGCCAAAGAACAAGCCGCGCGCTTCCCTCTCGTTCACGGCCCGGCCGCGCTCATCAGCATGCCATTCATCGGACCTGCTCCCGCCGGCGGGAGGTGCGGACATGAACGGCATGCGCTCGATGCGACAGGGCCAGGAATCGCTCTGGAGCTGGGTCGTCTCAGCCGCTCTCCACACCCTGGCGCTGGGGACCGCCGCTCCCTTGTTGCTCGACGTGACGGTTCCGCCGAGACAGGACATCTTCCGATGGGACGTGGCCATCCGCGACACGCCGCCGCCTGAGCCGCTCGCCGCGCAGGCGCCGTCTCCCCTCCCCTCGTCCGATACGCCGGACTCGCTGATGGAGGATCTGTCTCCTGCTGAAATCGAAGCGCTGCACGCGGAGCCCCGCGCCTCGTTCAGCGATCTCGACAGCGGAGCGCCGAGCGCCACCGACCCGGTACCGGAGGCGGACATGCCCGCCCGCGAGCTGCCGACGCATGCCGCGGCCGGCGCGGAGATCGCGCGCGAGCATCCCGGGCAATCGGCCGCTCACGCACAGGCTCCTGGTCACTCGGCCGCGGCCGGCATGCCGTCTCAGTCAGAAGCGATCCCGCTCGGCGCGACCGGCCCTGCTGCCCTGCCGCCGCCCGAGATCGAGCCGGTTCAACCCTCCCCGCTCGCGCAGAACCCGGTCGAGAAGGAGCCCCGCCGCGTCGTGCAGCGCCCGCAGGCCGTCGAGCGCCTCCTGCGCACCCGCGCGATGCAAGCGGACTACGGATGGCTCGCGCAATCGCTGTGGAACCAGGTGGAGCGGTTCAAGCGCTATCCCTATCTGGCGCGCATGAACCGGTGGGAGGGCAAAGTCGTCCTCGAGGCGGTGATTCGGGACGACGGAGCTGTTCCCCACATCCGCGTCGTGGAAAGCTCAGGCCATGAGATCCTGGACCAGGATGCGATCGAGACGCTGCGCCGCTGCGCGCCCGTTCACCTCTCTCATCCGCTAGGCCGCCGCGAGATCGCCCTCCACATCCCCATTATGTACCGGTTGGATTAGCGCCCTCTTCGCAACGTTGTGTTGATTTTGCCGCGTTCAAAGGAACAAATGCGCGCTGGCTGAATGTTTTCGGCTCCAACCGTACAGGACCAGGGTTGGGTGTTGGCACGGTAATACGTCTTCTCAACAAGACCGTTGTCTTGACCTATGATCCTACCCAATTCTGCAGAATGGCCGGTTGCGGTCCTGCACCGCCTATTACCGGGAGCTGCTGTCGTTTCTGACCAGCAAGCTTCGCTGTCCCGATGAGGCCGCGGAGGCTCGTCTTTCTCAGCAGCTTCTTCGCCGCACTGGTCTGGCTCGTGGCGCTGGAGCAGCTCCAGCAGACCCGGTATCGGCCGGCGTCGATGCCGCTGTCTCTGCCCTATTGGATCGCTCTCGGCATGGACTTGCACAACCTCGGCGAGGGTCTGTCCATCGGCGCCGATCCGGAATCTGAACATTCTCTTCGCTTGCGGGACCGATTACAGTGCGCGCCTCAGGGATCGAGATTCCAACTGGCGCAGCATGACTTCCACCGATATCGAACGCCTCTATCGTGAGCATCAACCGGCCTTGCTTCGCTGGCTGGCTCGGCTCGTCCGTTGCGAGCAGACTGCCGCCGATCTGGCGCAGGACAGCTATCTGCGCATCGCGGGCGCGCCGGACGATCAGGCCATCACCCACCCTCGGGCCTTTCTCTTTCGCACAGCCCGTAATTTGGCGCTCGATCATCTGCGCAAACTACGCGTGCGCAGCATCACAGCGCAATCGCTCAACGACGCCGTCGAGGTGGCCGCTCCGGACCCGCCGGCTGACACCGCGTTGCTCAACCGGCAGCGCGTCCGGCTGTTTCAGCAGGCCCTCGACACGATGCCGCCGCGATCCCGCGAAGTGTTTCTGTTGCATCGCATCCACTGCCGTTCCTACGCCGACATCGCGCGGCACCTTGGCATCTCCGAGAGCGCCGTCGAAAAGAACATCATGCGCGCCCTCAGCCACTGCCGCCGTGTGCTGCGTGAGCAGGAATCGGGGCCGGCATGAGGGGTTGCCAGGCTCATCCGTCTCAGGGATATACTCTCGCGGACCCCCGACCCGCCGTGATGCGGGCGCCCGAGAGCCCATCCCTCATGGAGACACCGCCCACCAGCCGCCACGGGCCCGAGCCGGACGGCAGCCCCTCGGAGGAGGCCATCGCCTGGTTTGCACGACTCCGGTCGGAGCAGGTGACCGATCAGGACCGTGCGGCCTTCGAGCGCTGGCGCGCACAGAGTCCGACCCATGCCCGCGCGTTTCACGAGATCACCGCGCTCTGGAATGCGCCAGAGCTGGTGGCCGCGGCCGCGAAGCCGCCTCGGATCGATCACGCGACGGAGAGTTCTAAGAGGCTTCAGCGGTCCTTCATTCGTCCCGCCGCAGCCGCCGCGGCGGTGTTGCTCGTGCTGACGGTCGCGGTCTTTCAGTTCGATCTGGCGATGCGTGTCCGGGCCGATCACGTCACAGCGGTCGGAGAGCGCCGCACGATCACGCTGGCCGATCAATCCACCGTAATCCTGAACACGAACAGCGCGGTGGCCTCCCACTACCGGCCGAACGAGCGCCGCGTCCGCCTGCTGAAGGGCGAGGCATTGTTCCGTGTTCAACCGGACCGAGACCGGCCCTTCCTGGTCGATCACCGCGGGGTCGTGGCTCGCGCGGTGGGCACGGCGTTCATCGTCCGTGAACGGCCGCAGGGCTTCCAGATAACCGTCGTCGAGGGTGTCGTCGCGCTGGACGGGATGCCCGGAGCGCCGGCCGTCACACTGAGGGCCGGCGAACAGGCCCTCGTGGCATCGGACGGGACCGTCGCGACGCGCACGGTCAATCCGGACCGCGCGGCAGCCTGGACACGGGGATGGCTGGTGTTCGACTCGACGCCGTTTGCCGACGTGCTCGAAGAGATGTCCCGCTACCATTCGGGCTATGTCGCCCTCTGGAATCCGGCCTTGGCAGGCCTTCGAGTCAGCGGCAGTTACAAATTGACCGATACGAACCGGATTCTCACCACACTGGCGCAAACCCTTCCCGTCCACATGACGCGCCTCACCGACCGCATCATCCTGTTCCACTGACAGCGCGCACGGCCGCCCCTCACATCCGTTATCCGTTAACCGTGATCCGTCAACGGTCGACCGTCAACCGCCGACCGTTCACGCTTGTCTCGCCCCGCATTTTTTCTCCGCCGTGACGTGAGGGGTCCGCCTCCTCAGCCGTCAAGGACAACACACGCCGGCGATGTGGGTCATCGAATGACCGGCGATATGGAAAGGAGAGGCATTCACAGATCATGATACGCACGACGAACGACTTGGCCAACAGTCCACGAGGACGCTGGCTTTTTGCCATGGGGCTCTCGGGTGTGCTGTGCACGGCAGGGATCGGCGCGGACGTCCATGCGGAACCTCCGCAGAGCGCAGCGCAGCCTTCGCAGAGGGCCACGGGCACGGACGCGATTCGCTTCGACATTGCCGCCCAGCCGCTGGCCTCGGCACTGAACGAGTTTGCCGCGGCAACCGGGCTGCAAATGAGCTACAGGGCGGATCTTGCCGAGGATGTGACGACGCCGGGCCTGACAGGGATGTACACGCCCGAGGAAGCGTTGGCGCGGCTCTTGGCGGGCACCGGCCTCAGTTATCGCTTCGCGAATCCCGGCACCATTACAGTGCAGCGCACCGGGCCTGCGGCCTCCGGCCCCGGCTCCAGCGGGAATTCCGCCGCCTCGACGCCGGTCGATGAAGCGCCGGCGCGAATCCGGGACGATCAGAAACCGATCACGGTGCAAGAAGTCGTGATCAAGGACGTGAAAGACCGAGGCTACGTGGCCGAGGCGCAGAGCACGGCCACCAAGAGCGATACGCCGCTCATCGAGACCCCGCAGTCGATCACCATCATCACCCGCGACCGGATGAACGCGCAGGAGGTCAATACGATTGCCGAGGCCTTGCGCTACACGGCCGGCGTGCAGGCCGAGCCCTTCGGCTTCGAGCCGCGCTTCACCTGGCTGCGGTTCCGCGGCTTCGACGCGACGCAGAACGGGTTGTTCCGTGACGGGCTGCAGCTCCGCAACCCCGGCTTTGCCGTGAGCTACAACCTAGAACCCTACGGCGCCGAACGGATTGAAGTGCTGCGCGGTCCGGCGTCGTTTCTGTATGGACAAGGAAGCCCTGGGGGATTGTTGAACTACATCACCAAACGTCCGACCCGGGAGTCGTTCCACGAGATGCAATTCCTGGCCGGCAACTTCGGCCGGCATGAGGGCCGCTTGGACTTCGGCGGCAAGCTCGCCAACAGCGACGTGCTGTCGTTTCGGCTGACCGGTCTGTTCCGGGAGAGCGGCACGCAGATCGACCAGGTGCCGTACGACCGGATCTATATCGCACCCGCGGTGACCTGGCAGGCGGCGGCACACACCCAGATCACCTTCTTCACGCATTTCCAGAAAGATCAGCTCAGGTCCTCGCAAGCCTTGCCGGCCGCGGGCACCCTGCGGGGCAATCCCAATGGGATGGTCTCACCACACCGGTTCACAGGCTTTCCAGACATTGACAAGGAAAACCGAACGGAATCGTCGGTAGGCTATGAACTGGTGCATCATTTGTCCCCGGACTGGGATGTTGTCCAGAAGCTCCGCTACAGCATGACGGAGCTCGACCTCATGAACGTCTTCAGCAGCACCTTCGGAGCGGACCAGCGGACCGTCGGCAGAGGAGCCTTCGGATCGCTTGGCAAGCTGAACGCGGTGGCCATCGACAATCAAATCCATGGACGATTCTCCACGGGGCCATTCCAGCACACCGTCTTGGGCGGCTTGGACTTCCAGCGGATCACTGTCAACTTACGGCAAACCTTCGGCAACGCCTCCGACATCGATATTTTCAATCGCTTTGACTACGGGGCTCCGTTTACGCTTCCATCCGTCTTTCTTGATCAAGCCACCACCCAATTGCAGACGGGCGTCTATCTGCAGGACCAAGTCAAGCTCTATGATCATCTTCTGTTGACCGTGGGCGGGCGCCACGATTGGGCGAGCAACGATACGCAGGACAACCTGACGCCGTCGGCCAGCCGGCAACAAAATGACAGCAAAGCCACCGGCCGCGCCGCCTTGACCTATCTCTTTGATGTCGGCTTGGCTCCGTATATCAGCTACTCCACCTTTTTCTTACCGTCTATCGGGCTTACTCCGGGCGGACAGCCGTTTACTCCCGAGACCGGGCGCCAATACGAAGTCGGGGTTAAGTATCAGCCGAAGGGATCCCGGCACTTGCTGACCGCCGCCCTGTTCGACCTGACCAGGGAAAACTATGTTCAGACCGATCCCGGGACATTTCTGCAGGTTCAACGGGGCAAGGCACGGTCCCGAGGGCTAGAGTTGGAAGGATTGTTCAGTTTCGAGTCGGGCATCGACCTCATTGCGACCTATACCCTTATGAAGAACGAAGTCCTCAATAGCGCGGATCCGAGCGAACAGGGGAAGCGATTGACCCAGACGCCCGCTCAATTCGGCTCGCTGTGGGCCAAGTACACCGTTCCAGATGGAGCGTGGAAGGGCTTGGGCATCGGTGGCGGCGCGCGGTACACCGGTTCCACCTATTCGGACGTCGCCAATACCTTCAAGGTGCCGAGCTTCGTGGTCGGCGACGCGGTGATCGACTATATCTGGAAGAACTACCGGATCGCCCTCAACATCAGCAATATCTTCAATCATGACGCCTTCTCGTGCTTCGATCGCGGCGGCACCAACTTCTGCGTGTTCGGCGAGCGCCGCACGGTGGTCGGCACGGTGGCGTATCGGTGGTAGCGACTCAGGAGACGAAGACACCTCGTGAACTCGGTCTTGCCGATATTGAAAACCGATCTCAGCCTGGGCTAGGATCGATCGCGACTTCCCGTTGTCGAAGCGGCCGGAGGGTCTCGAATCCCTGAGCCCATTCTTTGAATGGAGGAGGGACGAGACTATGGCCGGCTCCCCCGTCGTTGAAAGCACACTGGCTCCTCCGCCGGATGCCGGTGCTTCCCCGCTCCCAGCATCCACGGTCGTGCGGCATCCGTTACGCCGGTTCTGGCTGCGCACGCATCTCTACCTGGGCCTGGTCGGCGGCGGGCTGTTCGTGCTGATCAGCCTGACCGGCAGCCTGCTCGTGTTCTACAAGGCCATCGACGAATGGCTCCATCCGGAACTGATGACGGCGAGCGGCTCGGGCCCCTATCGTCCGTTGAACGAGATCGCGGCGGTCGCCCAAGCGGCCGGCCCTCCCGGAGGGTGGCTGGACAACCTCAGTGTGCCGCTGCACGATCGCGGCACGTATCTCGCCTGGCACAAGGTGCCCACCGGCGACCCCGAGGAATTCCGATGGTTCCAGGTCACGGTCGATCCCTATACGGGCGTCGTGCTGGCCCGCGACCGTGAATGGGGGGGCTATCTGATGTCGTTCATCTACGAGCTGCACGAATCGTTGCTGCTGGAGAAGCTCGGCGAAACCATCGTGGGCTTCATCGCGCTGTTTCTCTTGGTCTCGGTCGGAAGCGGTGTCTATCTCTGGTGGCCCCGCCCGGGCAAAATTCGCCAAGCGTTGACGTTCAGCGCCGGCCCCAGCCCCATTCGTCGCCACTACGACTGGCACAAACTCAGCGGAGTCTCCAGCGCGCTCATCCTCTTCGTGCTTGCGTTCACCGGCGTCTATCTGGAGTTTTCCAAGTATGTGATCCCCATCGTTCGCTTGTTTTCCCCGGTCCAAGAGTTCCCGAAAGACCACGAGCTCCGCTCCCTCCCGCTCTCAGGAGCCCGCCCCTTGTCCGTGGACGAAGCCGTCGCGGTCGCGCGACGCGTCTTTCCCGAAGGACAACTGCGGTCCATCAGTCTGCCGCAAGGCGACGCAGGGGTGTATCGTGTGACCGTCCGCCAGCCCGATGAGGTCCAGGAATCGGGAGGCCAAAGCAGGGTCTGGTTGGATCAATACAGCGGCGAGGTGCTGCTCAAGCATGACTGGCGGACCTTCACCGCCGGCGAAACGTTCCTCTCCTGGCTCTTTCCCTTGCACAACGGCGAAGCGCTCGGGCTGATGGGACGGTGGCTCGTCTTCGTGAGCGGCTTTGTCCCTCTGATTCTCTATGTCACCGCGCTGCGCATGTGGTGGCTCAAACGCGCCGCGCACCGGCGGCACCAGGCGCGCGCGTCGGCGTGAGCGCGCCGAGGATACACCATGCTCTCGCCGGCACTGCGATGGATCGGCTCTGCGGTTGTGGTTCTGGCCCTGTTCGGGGCCGCGATGGTCGCGGTCTCCTTGCGGAGTGAACGCGCTGGCGGCGAGCCCCCGTTCGCCGGCCACAACGAGCTGGCGACGCCGGTGGAAACGGCGGCCGTGCAAGTCGAACCGATGGCGGAGACCCTGACCGCCGTCGGGAGCGTCGCGGCCAATGAATCCGTGCTGATCCGTCCGGAACTGGCAGGTCTCGTCACCCGTGTCCATTTTCAGGAAGGGCAGTCGGTCGAGGCCGGCGCCGTCCTGATCGAGCTGGACGATTCCAAGCTGCAGGCTCAAGCGGCGCAGGCCGCCGCGCAGGAACAGAACGATCCTCGCCCCCCTGAACCGGTGGCCGGGCAACGGGCGGAATGATTTCCTGCACCATCCCATCCCGTGAGGTAGGGTTTCGTGCCTCTCAAACGTCATAGTCATAGGCACCGGAGGACCGGTGTGCCCGGTGGCTTTCGCTGGCGCTGGCTGGCAGCTTCAAGGACCAATTCGGTTCCGACAAGATACTTGCGGCCGCTAAGCTCAAACGCTCGCCTTCAAATAAGACGGCCTTGTGCCTATGCTCTTCTTCCTACCCCAGGGGACTGGCTCCCGTCAGGATGCCTGTCCCCGTTTCCATTCCCTCTCTTCCCAGTCAGAGGCGCCGGGGCTCGTGCGTCTCATCCGGTGTGATGAGACGGGAGTCGGTGATTGGTCCTCCGCACAGTCTGCCGGTCGGCGCGGGTGCGGCCATGCCTAGGACGCCCTCGCGAGAGGCCGAGCGGGACATCCGCTGCGAATGCGGGAAGCTCGTCGCGCGATGGGAAGACGGCGGCATCGCCATTAAATGTGGCCGGTGCGGCCGAGTGGTCACCATCCCCTATAGCGCCATCAAAGGCAAACCGCCCACCGCGTAGCGCGCAACGCGGCGCCTCTCATCACACGTCTTTCTCGGTGAGGCCAACGGATCCCGCATCCGGAGCCCACGGTTGCGTTCGCCCGCGCTTCCCCGTTGGACAGCGCGACGCGATCACGGGCTTTGTTGTATCCCAAGAGAGGAAGAGCCGATGACCGCTTCGAGTGGGCATCCTTTTCCGGAAAATGAACATTCCCACCTGATGGGCTGTTCTTGTATCCTTCATTGATATTGAGAATTATACTCATCTGACATGGAGATCACTATGCCGAAGATCTGCCCCAAATGCAGCGGCCTCATGGTCGCGGAACAATTCCTGGAGTTTTACGGTCCTTCAACTGCGTGGAAGTGCCTCAACTGCGGATGGCTCCGGGCCGACACGCAGCCCGAAAGCTTTCATCACGCAACGGGCGGTATGCGCCAGCACTCCAGTCCACGGCTGCCTCGAGGAATAAGATGCATGACACCGAAGGCAGAAAAGAAACCGTCCACGCGCGACGGGTCGGAAGACGCCGTCCCTGCTATCGCATCGTCGCGGCAATGCACCCGTTCTTAATTGAGGAGGCACGAGCATGGACCGGATGAATCAGATGAGCCATAGCCCTCACAAGACGACAACGACTATCTGCGCGTGCGGGAAGCTGCACTTCACCTATGGTGCGATCCCTCTCCGGTTCGACCCTGATGAATTTCTCGCCTTTGCGGCAAGCATCGGGACGCACGTCTCACAACTCCGGCAAGCTCTGGGAACGAGACACCGAACCGCGCCGTCCGGCGCCCACGACGGCGTATGCCACTAAGAACAAGGAGACGTGACATGAAAGCCCGGGCATGCCCGCGCTGCGGAGACGACGGGCTGGTGTTTACAGGAGCGTTTTGGTCCTGCGACCACTCCGGGGATGCCGCCACTTCCGGCGCGCTGGCAGCAGATGCCGATCTGACCGGGAAGCCGGGAGGCTGTTCGAGTCAAAACAAGATCTCGAGACACCGACTTCGATGACGCCTTCCGCCAGATACGGCATGACTATTGGGGGCGTACGCGGCTGCGGCTCCGTCCGCCATAACCATACCGACCTCTTGTCGCAGGTGATATCGCCATGGAAAGAAGTCTCTGCCCACGCATCCATCCAGCCGTCCTGCGCATCCAGGCGCTGTTGGGCAAGATCGACCGCTTGAATCTTCCGGCCGCATCGCGCCGTGACGTGGAAAGCATTCTCGTCCGCCAAGCGAGCAAAGAAATCGACCGCGCACTCCCCTGGCAAGCGGGCCACGGCCGACGCACCGCGGCCATCACCGCCGAGTTGGGCCAAGCGGCCGGCCTCGATATCGACGCCCTGCATCGACTGAAGCTCGCCGCCTTTCTGCACGATCTCGGATTGCTCACGCTGCCGGAGCGCCTCACGGCATGCGTCGACACGCTGTCGTCCGAAGCCTACATGGCCGTTCAGAATCATTCGCGCTTGGGCGCGCAGCTCCTCGAACCGTTCTCCTTCCTTCGTGACGCGGCGGCGATCGTCGCCCATCACCACGAGCGGTGGGACGGGTCCGGCTACCCGTACGGAATCCGCGGGCTCTTCATTCCGTTGGAGGCCCGCATCCTCTCCCTCGCCGACGCCTTCGATGCGATCCGCGTCCCGGAAGTGACGGACCGCGCCACGAGAAACCGCATCGCGCTCCGCATCATACAGGTCGCCTCCGGCACACAGTTCGACCCGCAGTTGGTGGAACTGTTCGGTGCCTGTTGTTCCGCCGGTTCCCAACATGCTGTCATCGTAACCACCCACTCGGCACCCTACATGCACAACGGTCGATTTGACACGTTGGACGAGGTAGTAACCTTCTATGCTCAGGCGTCCGACTTGCTGCGGCAGGGCTCGCTCCGTAACGGCGCGGCGGCGTTGGGCGGCATCGCGATCGTTCGCCGCGACATCGGTCCGCTCGTGTCTTTTCTCAAGTCCCCCCGACGAGGACTTCGAATGATCGCACGTCCTTCTAACCAAACCCGGCCGTCATATCGCCGGCGCCAGGAGCGCCGGCACCGGAGTGGGGACCGTGCCATCCCCACTTCGCCCGGCGGGGGCCCTCTCTTCCTCCTGAGGCCCCCGCCTCTCTTTACCCCCAACTCCCATGAGGTTACCGAGAATCCACTGCCTACGCCGCACTGTAAGTTCCCGGTCCGGATCATCTCTACGATGGAGAAGGTCCGGAGGCGTTTATTCACTCTTCCGATGTCAACTGCACCACGTCTGAGTGTCTGATTTTCGGACAGGGCAATGCCCTGGTTCAGGACAACTCGTCGATGCGAATTATTGATACTGCTTCTCAAAATCATATTAATCAATCACATGGAGTAAGCGCTTGCTTATCGGCATGTGGCACACAACCTGCTGATGACCGGCCGAGTTTAGATGATGCGGCGCAAAAGGACCGTTTCGACATGATGCAGAAATCCGTCGGCGGTGTGGTAGCCCCCGCCCTTGAAGAGCCAGGAGTGTCGGTCATCGGCGGAGCAGACCAGGCCGGCTCGTTCCCATCCAAATGGTCTTTGAAACGCCGCATCCAGGCGCTCGGCGTGCTGGTCGGCGCCACGTTGGTCTGCGGCGCCCTGCTCGGCCTGCAACTGTTTCACATGACGGAGTCGGCCCGCATGTCTGACGCGACGACGCAATTGAATCTGGCCTTGGACCGCCTGGCTCGCCAGTACGACAAGGCGGACAGTCCGGCCTCGGCGGCTACGCTGAGTGCGCGGCCGCTCATCGAGAACGGTCCGGCGCTCCGCCTGATGACGCTGGAGAGCCTGGCGGATGTTCCCGGAGCGGAAGGGGGGTTCTACTCACGGTCACAAGACAGGCTGCTCGGATATGCCTTCCCTACATATTTGGGCTCCGGCCCGAAGATGGACATCCCCGAAGCGGAACGGCCCACCATTTCCCGGTTGGCGCGCGAAGCCATCGCCTCCCAGGCGCCTGTCCGCGAGCAGGTAGAGCGCGGGTTCGATGTGATCCTCTTCGTGGCGGCTCCGCTGGTGCGGGATAACCAGGCCATCGGCGCGGTGTGGCTGATGCATCGGCTTCCCGGCATCCGCAACCCGCAGTGGCGGTACTACAGTGCCGCCCTGCTCTCGATGCTGATCATGGCCGGAGTCGTCGCGTGGGGGGCGTGGTTGATCGCGCGCCGCCTGGATATAGCCATCGGACAAATGGTGGAGGGCATTAGGACTCTTCAAGACACCGCGTCGCATCCGGTCCCTACCACCGGCTACGCCGAGGTCGACCGTGTGGTTTCGGCAATCAATCACTTAGTCGAGACTGTTCGTCTCCAACAAACGCGCCGCGAGCACCTCGAACGCCAACTCCAGCAGGCGGACCGCCTCGCCACTCTCGGACGCCTCGTCGCCGGCGTCGCGCATGAAGTCCGCAACCCCCTTTCGTCTATACGGCTGAAGATTCAACTCGCCCGGCGGGGGACGATCGATCTCGACAGACTTGTGGCGGCCTTCGGCGTCGTGGAACAGGAAGTTTCGCGCCTCGACCGGCTCGTGGCCCGCCTTCTTTCGGTCGCAAAGCCCGCGGCAGTCGGATCGCAGCCGACGAACCTGAATGAATTCCTGAGCGCTCGTCTGCAACACTGGCAGGCGCGGGCTTCAGAAGCCGGCATCCGAGTGACGTATACGGGCGTCCTGCATTCAGACGCCGCCACCGCCATTGACCGGGATCGTCTTGGTCAGATCCTTGACAACCTCATTTACAATGCCCTCGAGGCATTGGCTGGCACGGGCGGAACGATCATGGTGTCGTTGATCCGGCACGAACACGACTCGTTCAGCCTCACCGTGACTGATTCGGGACCGGGAATCTCTCCGGAAGCCCGGCATCATCTTTTCGAGCCGTTTTTTACGACGAAACCACAGGGAACCGGCCTTGGCCTCTTTCTCTCGGCTGAAATGGCCCGGGCATGGGGCGGGAACCTGGCCTATGTGGAATCGCCGCACGGGGGCGCCTGCTTCACGCTGACCCTTCCTTTCTACCCCGCTGTGGAGATTCCCCGCGAGGACGAGGAGCCGGTGGCGCCTCAGGGAGCAGGCTGATGCACTTTCTGCCCCGGCGTGGGAGAGATTGAATGTCAAGCCAGCAAGCGACCGTCATGGTCGTGGACGATGAGCGCCATTTGCGCGAAAGCCTGGTGGAGCTGTTTAGATCCGGCGGATACCGCGTCGTCGAAGCGGCCGACGGCATAGATGCGCTCGAAGGGCTCCGGAGAGGGACGGAATACCCCGATGTGATTTTGATGGATCTGAAGATGCCCCGGGCCGGTGGGATCGAAACACTGCAGGCGCTGGCAGCCCAGGAGGCGACCAAACGGATCCCGGTGGTGATTATTACGGCATTCGGCGGAAGCGAGCAGACTATCCAGGCGATGAAAGCGGGCGCCTACGATTACATCACGAAACCCTTCGACGCCGATGAAATTCTCGACATGGTCCGCCGGGCGGTGGAAGTCCGCCGCTTGAGCCTCGAAGTGGAGCAGCTGCGGTCGGGCAATGAGTCGGAGCGAAGCCAAACGGCCGGCCTCGTCGGCAACCACCCCAAAATGCGGGAGCTGTTCAAGCTGATCGGCAAAGTCTCGCCGTCCGACGCCACCGTGCTGGTGACGGGCGAATCGGGCACCGGGAAGGAACTGGTCGCGCAAGCGATTCATCGCCATAGCCTCCGAGGAGCCGGTCCGTTGGTGTCGGTCAATTGCGCCGCGATCCCCGAAGGTCTGCTGGAAAGCGAGCTGTTCGGTCACGAACGCGGCGCATTTACGGGCGCAGTTCAAGCCAAGCCCGGCCGCCTCGAATCGGCGGCAGGCGGCACCTTGTTCCTGGATGAGATCGGGGAGCTGCCGCTGAGCCTGCAAGGCAAATTACTGCGCGTGCTGCAAGAGCGGGTGCTGGATCGTCTCGGCGGGCAGGGGTCTCGGCGCGTCGACTTCCGCTTGATCGCGGCGACCAATCAGCCGCTGCGCCAGCGCGTCGCCGAGGGCCGCTTCAGGGAGGATTTGTACTATCGCCTACACGTGGTCGCGATCGAAGTTCCTCCGTTGCGTGAGCGGCGCAGCGATATCCCTGATCTGGCCGAACATTTCCTCGAGCAGCAGCGACAAGCCGGAGCGGTCAAGCCGATGGGATTCAGCCAACAGGCCATGCATGCCTTGCTCCTGCACGACTATCCCGGGAACGTGCGGGAGCTGGCACATCTCGTTCAACGAGCTGCAGTCGTCGCGCAGGGGCCGCTGATCACACTGGACGACCTGCCGGCCTTGACCGGCCAAGATGAGCACGCGGGCGCGGGACCTCGTCTACGGGAACTCCTCGAACTTCCGCTCGACGAAGCGGTGCAAGCGCTCGAACGGATGCTCATCAAGCGTGCGCTGGCCCAGACCGAAGGCAATAAAGCGGAAGCCGCACGCCTGCTCGGCATTCACCGCACGGCACTCTATACCAAGCTGAAACAACTCGGCATGGAGGAAGCGCACCTCTCATCGAACCCTGAGTGACATTCGCGCCGACACGAAAGGAGTGGATCATCCGTGCAACACCAGAATACCGAACATCGCTGTGGGTGCGGAAACATGATGGGACGGCGGACCATGCGGGGGCTGGAGATCAAATGTCGGCGGTGCAAGCGCATTCACGTGATTCCCTGGTCGACCATCGACGGTCTCTGCTCGTCCGCCGTGCGATCCACGGCACTAGAGCCGGGAACGCCGTGCACAGTAACTGGAGGAGCCGACCGATGATACTCCGATATTGGCTGTGGTTGGCGTTGATCGAAGCTGGTGTCCTGCAGGTCTTCTCGGGCCCATGTCTCGCGCGCGCGGGAACCGATGTACAGCGCACGGCCCGTTCCGAGGCCTGTAGTGCAAACCAGCCCGCCTCCGATTATCGCGCCGACATGCCGTTCGGCGCCTCGCCTGATGAAGCGATGGATGTCATCCGCATTCCGCCCGTAGTCATTCTTGGAGACCGTCCGGCGTCTCGCCAGTTTGAGCATCGACACGACCCGGAGTTCCGCAAATACCTCAAACAGGTGCGCAAACGCATCGATCAGGAGAAAGCCTACCCGTTTACGGCACGACAAATGCGCTGGGAAGGTTCCGCCATGATCACCTTCACCGTCTCGCCATTGGGTGAACTGCTCCAAACTCGTATCGACCGCACCTCCGGCTTTCTTATTTTGGACGAGGCAGCGGAAACGGCGGTCAAAAAGGCGTTTCCCGTCGTGCCACCCAAGGATCTATTCGACCAACCGATGGAATTCAAGGTTCCCGTGATGTTTGAGTTGCACTGAGTTCGTGACCGAACCTGGTTGAGGCTGATCGTATGTTGAGATTTTACATGGCCAGAGGCTGGAAGCCCCGAGCCCAAGCATCAAGGGAGGGGGCAAGTGAAACAACGCAGGACGTGGAATCAAACAATCTGGGTCATAGTGCTCGGAGGCCTGCTGATCAGCGGGACGCCGGCCTGGCCGCAAGAGCCCGCCGACGATCCTGAACCGGCAGCACAGGAAGAGCCTAGCGAGGCACGAGCAACTGGACAAGAAGGTGAGCCGTCAGGCGATTCGCTGCAGTTGGAGCCCGTGACCATTGTGCAAGAAGTCAAGTCACCGGAGGCCGTCCGCTTGACCGATCCGGTTCCGCAAACAGGCGTGCGGCGGGAAGAATTCATCATCCGGAACAACCGCCGTATGGGCGACGTCATCCAACGACTCCCGGGCGTGGTGGTCGGAGGACCGGTCGGCGAGAATCGCGACATCGAGCTGCGCGGCCTCGACAAATCGTTCACCCGGGTCCAAGTGGACGGCATCCAGCTGCCTGGTCCCGGGGACAAGCGGGAGTTCTCCGTCCATCAACTTTCTTCCTTCCTCATCGAGAGCGCCAGAGTGATCAGAAACCCGACGGCCGAATTCGAAAGCGACGGAGTCGCGGGGCGAGTGGACATCAGGACGCGCCAGATTCCGAAAACACTGACCTTCACCGGTCGCGCCGGCTACGGGGGCCAAACCGGCATCGACGGATCGCTCTTAAACGGGAGCATCGCGTTCGGCCATCGGCCGACGAGTTGGTTCGGCATCATGGCCTCTGCCGACTACCTGGAACAGCCCATCAAACGCGACCGGTCCAGACTATTTACGCCCCTCACGGCCGGGCGAGGCGAGGTCAATCAGGAAACGACGAGGCAGCGCCTGCCGAGCATGAATATCGACCTGGGCTTTTTCTACCGATCCGGCGAATTCCATCTCAAGCCGATGGTCCTAAATGTCGAGGAAGACAAGCCGGGGGTCAGAACATTCACAAACTTCGCCCAGCCCTCCACACAGGACGAAGAGCGCGTTGAACAGAGCGGAACATCGAGGTCCCAGACCAAGGGCCTCGGGTTTTCCCACAAGCACGCGTTCGAGAACGGAGTCGTGTGGGACTCGCTGGGCGGCTACTACGCCGGAGCACTGACAAATGAGACGGATGCATTGACCTTCCGAGAAGCCGCCGGAGCATTCGGGTTTTTCAGGCGCGAGTTTCAGAACGAGTCGCGCACGGACTCTACGTACAACGTGCTCAGCAACCTGACCATCCCGGTCGACCTGGGCATGCGGCACATGGTGAAAGTCGGAGCGGCCATGCGGCTGCGCGACCGCGATGTGAGCGTCTTCAAGAGCCAAATATCCAACACCGGAGCCTTTACGGTTACAAGCGTGCCGGGAGACCGCTATCAATTCAACGAGAACTATTTCGCCGGGTACATTCAAGATGAAGTATGGCTCACCGATCGGTTGAGCATCGTGCCGGGGGTCCGATTTGAACAGGTCTTTCAGGATGCCGCCGGAGGAGACGGCACAAAGATTCATCGTTCGATCTCCGATTTCAATCCCAGCCTGCCCGTGCTGTATCGATTACGCGACGATCTCACTCTCCGGGCGGCGGTCTCTCGGACGCTGAACCGGCCCGACTTCAACCAAATGACGCCCATCGAATTGATCAGAGGGCAACGGATTATCAGGGGCAATCCGCAGATCAACCCTGCGCGTTCATGGAACATCGACGTCGGCGGCGAGTATGTGACCCCGATCGTGTTTTTCGGGGTCAATCTATTTTACAAGCGCATTACGCAAATCGTGGAAGAAGTCGATACCGGGGTCGACATCGGCGGCCGCGATGTGCTGGAAGCCAAGAACGTCGGAAACGGCTGGGTGCGCGGAGTTGAGTTGGAGCAGCGGATCAGTCTGGCTCCCACCGGCCTTCCGATTCTGCAGACGACGAGCGTCTGGGCCAACCAGACCTTTCTGGAGTCCAGCTTGCAGTCGGCCAGCGGCGAGAAACGCCGCTTCAATAAGCAACCGGAGTACATCCTCAACGCCGGGCTCGACTACCGCTACGCTCCACTAGGAACCATTTTTACCATCGCCTGGCGCTATTTTCCTTTCGTCAAGGAAGTCCAGAGCAACAGCGCCTTTAAGATCACCAATCCCGTGTCCATCGTCGATGTGGCGGTGCGCCAGGCACTCTATAAGAATTTTTCCTTCTTTCTGGAGGCGGGCAATCTGACAAACGAAACAAAGGTGGAACGGGAGATCAACACGGCGGGCAATTTCTCCAATCGCAATCTTCAGCAATCGGGCCGCACCTTCCTGCTAGGCGCGGAGTGGTATTTCTGAAGCTACAAAGGAGCTGTATGGAGCCGTTCAAATCTGTGGATAAACGATCGGTCGTCCTCGCACGAAAAGCCCACCGCTACGCTGGAATGGCGGTGGCGCTGTGTGTCGTCATCTTGGCCGTGACCGGCCTCGCGCTCATTCACCAAAAAGGTTGGACCTGGCTCAAGCGTGTGGATGTGCCGGCGGTACTGATCCCGACGTGGGGAACAGCCATGATGGCCGAAAAGGCCGGTCAGATCAAAGCCCTCGCGATCCACCACGGAGCCGATACCGGGGGAACGGATCTCGTGGCCGCCACCAAAGCGGGCCTCTTCGGTCACAAATCAGGGCGGTGGAGCCTACTCATGCCCGCATCCGACCAGCCCGAGGTCACGGCGCTGCTGATCATGGACTCGCGATGGCTCATCGGAACCCAACAAGGGCTGTTCCTGAGCGATGATGCCGGGGAGACGTGGACGCTATCCAGTCAGGCCGAAGGTCGGCCAATGGGAAAAATCACGACGATTCAACGGAGCCCCTCGCGACCCGATATGCTCTTCGTCGGGTCGAAGACGGGCGCGTACGCCTCCAGGGACGCGGGTCGGCATTGGACCGCGCTCGCCGGGCCGTCAGGCTCAGCGGCAGATCTGACAACGGAAATCTCCCTCATCGTCTTCGACGCGTCTCAGCGGGACTACGCGTTTCTCGGTACCAAACGGGGCCTGTACCGCTACCACCAGGACTCGGGCACCGTCGAGTCCGTCGATCTGGAGCCGCTGGAGCGCCTCATCGAGGCGATGCCGATGAACATGACGCTGGATGTCTATCTCAATGATCTTCACACCGGCAAGCTGTTCGGAGACAGGCTGTGGACCTTGTACGATCTCACGGCAGCCGCGCTCCTCCTGTTCGTCGCAACCGGATTCTATATGTGGATCTACCCAACGCTGCGTCGGAGGCAGCTTGGATTGGGGAGAACTGGCCTCCCCGTGACCTCCTCGTCGCCACGTGCCGAACGCGGCCGGAAACCCGCGCAGGCCGTGGAGGGATAGGAGTCGCTCTCCGGGACACATGTCGTGTGTTCTATTTTCACTTTTATTTCAATGGAGGTTTGACATGATTCGACGTAACGCATGCGTACTCGGCATCGCGCTGGCCTTAGTAACTGCACCGGCCTTCGCCGGTGAAGAAGTCCGCACCGTGGAAAAGTTTTCGGATTTACCCCTCGACGTCCAGATGCCCATCGCCCGCTTCCTGGTCAACGCGAAGATCTTCGAGATCGAGGAGGCAAAGGCGCATAAGGTCACGGAAATCAAAGTCGCCTATGAGCGCAAGCATAAGCTACATGAGCTGATCTGGGATGCGACCAACAAGAAGTTTCTGGGCGGCAGTGAACCGGAGGTGCTCAAGGAAGTCCTCGCCAAGCTCCCCCCTGCGGCGCAGCAAGCGATTCAAGACCGGAAAGGCCAACAGAGAATCGACCATTTGAAGATCAAGCACTCGGACAGCGACGATCACGAGTACGTGCATGTGCATTTTATTAATGAGAGCGGAAAAAAGACCGATATGAAACTGGAGATGGACGGATCGCCGGTCGCCAAGAAAGCGTGAGGGCTATCACCGCCCAGGACGAGTGGGAGCGAGCGGCCGTTTCGAACGGGCGCTCGCTCCCATCAGACGTTCACTCCTTTTGGAACAACTAAGGAAGGTCTGATTTATTCTCCTCGCGAGATGTGCTACGGATAGCGCAGCACTGAAGAGGAGGCGTGCCCCATGCAGCAGACATTTGCCGAGGTGACGTTCGAACAGTATCGCAAGCCCACTCGCCGCGAGCAGTTTCTCAACGAGATGCACCGCGTGGTGCCATGGGCGGAATTGGTGGCCGTGATCGAGCCGGTGTATCCCAAGGCCGACGGGCCGGGTCGGCCACCGGTGGGCGTCGAACGCATGCTGCGCCTCCATTGTCTGCAACAGTGGTTCAACCTGTCGGATCCGGCCGTGGAAGAGGCGCTGTACGACTCGCGCGCCATGCGGCAGTTTGTGGGGATTGATCTGGGCCGCGAGCCCGTGCCCGATGAGACGACAATCTGCAAGTTTCGGCATCTCTTGGAAACCCACCAGTTGGGCCAGCAGCTCTTTGCACGGATCGGGGAGTATCTGACGAAGCAGGGGCTGCAGGTGAGCCGAGGCACCATCGTGGATGCGACCCTCATCAGTGCGCCCAGTTCGACGAAGAATCGGACAAAGGAGCGGGATCCCGAGATGCATCAGACCAAGAAGGGCCAGCAGTGGTATTTCGGCATGAAGGCCCATATCGGCGTGGACAGCCAGACCAAGCTGA
>CAZXRB010000024.1:0-44009 GCA_964642845.1 uncultured Nitrospira sp. | reverse complement strand
GCACGTCCGGATCTGTGGAGGGGGTTATGGGTGACCATGATTCCTACTCCGACTCGTCTTCGGCTCCGGCAGGATGACCGTGCGGAGGAGCGAGGTCTCCCGCTTCGGGGCTCAACGGAATGCCGACGCCTCTTGCGACGATTCCATCCGCCGCTCGACCTCCGTGGCCTCGCGTTCGCGGTTGGTGTTGCGGAGGATCGCCGCGAGCACTTCCAGCGTGGCGGTCATCTGGGGGTCGCGCTCGCCGACATGGGCGGCCTCCAAGATCGCCAGGGACTTGTGAATGAACCGCTCCGCCTCCGCGAGTTGGCCTTGGATGGCGTAAAAACTGGAGAGGGTTTTGAGCGTGAGTGCCGTGCGCGTGTGATTGACGCCGAAACGTGTGAGGTTGATCTCCAGCGCGCGTTTCAACAGCGGTTCGGCCTCCCGGTATTTCTGTTGCGTGGCGTAGAGGATCCCCAAATTCTGGACGGTGGCGCCGACTCCCGGATGGTCGGCCCCCAAGCCTTTTTCTCCGATCGCCAGCGCACGGATAAACAGCAGCTCTGCTTCGGTCGCGCGGCCTGCCGTGGCATACACCACGGCGAGGTCGTTGGCAGCGTCCGCAACCCGCAGATCTTCGGGGCCGAATTTCTCCGCCTGTTCGAGTGCGGCGATCAGAAGCCGCTCCGCGTCGGCCAACCGGCCTTCCTGCAGCGCCTGCAGCCCGCCGTTTCGCCAGGTGCTCCACAGTGTTTCCTGGGCCTGCGCGGCTCCGCCGGACAGCACAGCCATCGCAACCGTCAGCGCCAACCACATGGTGCTCCTCATAGTACGCCTTTCATGCATTGAGACGTTCGACACCGCTTCCCTCCGCAGGGATCCGGCGCACGATTTCTGCGAGACAACTGTCACAATAGCCGTCCACGAGGTGATAGTCGCTCATCCCGCCGTCGGACCAGGCCATGAACGCGGTCGGATCGACCCACTGATCCATCTCGAACACCAAATGATCCTGAGGAGGCTGGATTTTCCAGCAGGATGCGCAGATGAGGACCGGCTGGCGCAGGTCGTCCGTCGAATCCATGACGCCACTCTACTGTTCCGCCGCCGAAGGGACGAACTAGGTCGACTCCGCGATTTGGGGCCGGAAGGCCCTAGGCACAGGAATTGGCTCCGGCGCAGCCGGCGCCTGTCCATTTTTCCTCTGTCCGGCGCAGCGGTGCCCTGATCGGAAATACAGATGGATTCCGAATTCGTGCTCCAGGATAGCCGGCGATGAAGTCGTCCGACGCGCGCGCCGCCCCCGGCCAGGAGAGGCACCACCACGTCGCCAGCGCCGCCAGCACGCCGTAAGCCGTCAGCGCCGAGCAGGGAGTGCGGACGCTGTGCCTCAACGCGGCCCTGCTCAACGCGCAAGACTCTCAAAAATGGAAATTGAGGCCGATGGTCACCATGTGGCCGCTGTCCTGGAACCTCTTATCCACGATGTTCTGGTCGCGGGACTCGACTTTTTCCAACCAGATGTAGCGATAGGTGCCGTCGATCGACCAATGCCGGTTGAGGAAGAACTGCAGCCCGCCGCCGGCGTGGAGGCCGAACCGATTCTGCGTATCGTCGAAGCCGCCCGGTCCTTTGACGGTCGTGTAGTACCAGCCGCCGCCGCCGAGAATGAACGGGGCGAGCCGCGTCGTGCCGAAGGGATAGATCAACGCGGAGACTTGGACCGGATAGGTGTGCGTGCGCGTGGCGCCGAAGTCATTGCGCCGATAGTCCACGGATCCTTCGATCGCAAAGTAATGCGAAGGATACAAGCGCAATTGCGCGCCGCCGTACCAGTTATCGCCTCCGTCTTTGGGGTTGAAGTAGGTGGCTCGGCCGCCTAGCATGACCGGTCCGATGTCCACTTGATGAAACAACCCCTCGTCATGGTCGGCGCGATGCTCCGCCCATCCGGTCGCCGGCCACCAGGACACGGCGGCGAGTACGCCGAGGGCTACGGCGGATCGCAGCCCTCTCTGTGGATGTGCCATTGTTCTTCCTTTGCCCTTCCTGGGTTGAGAGACCACGCGCGCTCCTATTTCTCCAGCTTCGCGATGCCGCTCTGCGCGTCCACGTAGACCGTCTGGCTCTTGTTGTTCCGATCGATGATCTCGATCTTCCAGACCGTCCGTCCCTCGTCCTTGCCGAGATCGGCTTCCGCCGCTTTGCCGGGCACGGCCTTGAGCGCGTTGCGGATGGCATCTTCCAAATTGATCTTGGTTTGGCTGATCAACTCCTTATTCGTCTCGAACAGGGCCCACGCCGGGCCGGCCGTGACCATCGCAACCGCGAGACTCGTCAGCATCAGTTTGTTCATGTGCGCCTCCTCCTCTGGTTGATGATGAACGGGTGATGATGAATGCCGCGGGGCCTGGGTGGCAGGCTATGCGGCCTTCTGCTCGGATCCCCACCGGTCGAGCCAGTTCATGATGTCGTCTTTGCGGTCGGCGTAGCGTTCCTGCACTTTCCCGACGAACTTGTCGTAGTCGCCTTCGATCGGCAGCAGATCGTCGTCGGTGAACTTCCCCCACTGCCGTTTCAATTCACCCTTGAACTGGTTCCATTGTCCTTTGAACGTATCGCGGTTCATACCTCCTCCTCTATTGGTCGGAATGTTTCTTTCTGTGAGTTCTATCGCGCTCCTGGTTCCCGAACGACTGGCGGAACCCCTAAGGAAAGGCGGAATCGCACCGGGCAACAGGGCCGGGGAAGGGGTGGGGCCGCCACACAGCACGCCGGCCGGAACCAAGAAGGGCCGAGCGGAGAGCCGGGAGGATGGAGCCGCTGCTCCTCCGTTTCAGGGGAGAGGAAGAGGCGAGGGAGCGGTCTCGGCGGGGACCCCGGCGGTTTGCGCGTGGGTGACCGACAGCCGGTTGCGGATGCCTGCGACGCCGAGAACCGTCTGCGCAAGGCGCGACGCTTCGCGTTTGGCGAGATCGCTGGGCACCACGCCTTCGAGCGTAACCTCACCCTTGGTGACGTGCGCGACAATCGTGCCGGTCGCCGTCAGCGCGCTTCGACTCAGGACATCCATCACCGCCGTCTCCAACTGGACGTCGCTCGGCGCTTCTCCGGCGACCGTCAATGCATTGTCGATGGAGTGGACGCCGGGAACGGATATCGCGGCACTGGTGGCCGCCTGCTTCATCGAGGGCGAATCGACCGCGCCGCGCAGGACGACGTGGCCGTCGGTCGCCTCCACGAGAATGCGGTCGGTTCGGACGTGGCCGTCGGAGAGCAGGCGCTGTTGAACCCGGTCCGCCAGCCGGAGATCATCCGATGCGGCGCTCAGGGCCATGCCGGCCATGCCCGCGATGAAGATCGCCGCCATGCCGAGGGCTCGTGCCGTGAGGGTCATGCGTGACCTCGCTGTCCGCGTCTCGCGCGCTCACCCCGTCCAGGTATGGTCCGCTCCCGGCCACGGTGCTTACTGGCTCGCCAACAAGCTGGCCAATTCCTCGGCATGCTCCTCTTCCTTGGCGGTGATCTCTTCCAGAAGGCGGCGGGTGGTCGGATCGTCGCCGCCGAGATACTCGATCATTTGGCGATAGCTGTCGATCGCGATGCGCTCCGCCACGAGATCTTCCTTGATCATGTCCTCGAGCGTCGTGCCTTCGGCGTATTCGGAATGGCTGCGGTCGAGAATGCCCGCCGGGGAAAAGTTCGGCTCGCCGCCCAGCTGCACGATGCGCTCGGCCAGGGCGTCGGCGTGCGCCTGCTCCTCCTGCGCGTGCTGGAGAAATTCACCCTTCACGCTGTCGGAGTGGATGCCTTTCGCCATGAAGTAATGCCGCTTGTAGCGCATGGTGCACACCAATTCGGTCGCCAGCGCCTCATTCAGCAGCCGCAGCACCACCTCCGGCCGGGCTTTGTATCCCGGGGTGACGGCCCCGGTTTCGATCTGCTTGCGCGCGCGTTCGCGGATGGTTTGAATGTCCATCGTAAACGATCCGTCTCTCATCGGCTGATCCTCCTCACGAGAAGATTGAGCGTTGAGCGTCGAGCCAACCGCTACGGTCGGCCTATCTTGGCGAGCCAGGCGCTGGCGGCGGCCGGCACGACCGCGACCGCGACATCGAGCATGGTGAGCAGGCCGACCACCGCGCCGCGCTCATCCATGACGGGGAGGCACCGGAGCCCCTGTTCCGCCATCAGCCGCGCCGCATCCGCCAGGATGGCGTCGTCACGGCAGACGAGGGCGCCGGCCGGCGCCATGACTTCGTGGACCGGCACGGTGTCGGGCGACCGGGCCTGCGTCGCGCCGTTCACGGCGATGTCATGTTCGGACACGGTGCCCACGATCTCGCCGTCGCGGCACACGATCAGGGCGGGCACGGCGTGGTCGCGTATCATGCGGGCGGCCTCCTGCAGCGACGCCCGCGGATCGATCGTCCTGACCGTGGGCCGCATCACATCGCGGACCAGCCGGTCTTCTCCCGGCAGTACGCCATAGCGCTCGTCGGGCGTCGATTCCAGATAAAGACCGGCAGGAGGACGCGAGGGGCCGCGCGACATGATGACCGCAGCTTACGAGGAATCGTGCATGCGCCGTTACTCGGCAGATCCCCAGCATGTGACGCGCCGGAGACAAGGGAGTCGCCCAGTACATCGTCCCGGAAAGAAGGTGTTAGGGTGTCAGAAAGAGGCGAGGAGAATCCCCCTGCCCGCGTGTGTGTGAAAGTGGTTGAATTGGGAACGGGACTTGTACGAAGATGGTGGGGCGGGTGCCTCTGCCGGTCTGTGTCATCAGGCTGACACTCGGATAACCCATCAGCGGAACGGCTATGTCGAAAGCGAAGGTCCTGCTGGTCGATGACCACCCGCTCGTGCTGGACAGCCTGCGCCAGCTGTTGGAGCCGCACTTCACCATCGTCGGATCGGCGCAGGATGCTCAGGAACTGTTGACCTGCGCCAATGAGCTGCATCCCGATGTGGTGCTCCTCGACGCCATGCTGCCCGGTATGAGCGGCTTTGACGCGGCGCGCCAGCTGAAGAACCTCCTGCCGTCGGTCCGAATCATCATGCTCACCATGTTGACCGAGGCCATCTCGGTCAGCGAAGCGTTCCGCGCCGGCGCGATGGGCTATGTGCTGAAGCAGTCGGCCTCGGACGAATTGCACATGGCGATCGACAGCGTGTTGATGAACAAGCGGTTCGTGTCACGCAAGATCGACGCGGATGTCCGGGAGGCGGTGGAGCACGAGTGGTTCAGGCCGGAAGGCTACTCCAGCGATCTGACGGGACGCCAGCGGGAAATTCTGGTGCTGCTGGCGGATGGCCGCTCGACCAAGGACATCGCCCAGCAGCTGAACATCTCCATGAAGACCGTCGAGTTTCACAAGGCGAACATCACGCGCAAGCTCGGCGTCCACACAACCTCCGATCTCATCAAGTTCGCGCTGGCCCAGGGCATCACGTCGCTGTAAAAAGATCAGGACGCTCTCAGCCATCAGCGTGCAGCTCCGAACAAGCTGCATGCTGACAGCTGATCGCTGAAGGCTGTTTCTAGTGGATCGAGGTGAGGCCGGCGGAGATGGCGTACTTCGTCAGCTCCGCGGCCGTGCGCAGGCCGAGTTCTTTCATGATGCGCGTCTTGTGAAACTCCACCGTCTTGATGGAGACGTTCAGGATCGACGCGATTTCCTTGGTCGCCTTGCCTTCTGCGACCAGCTGGAGCACTTCCCGCTGGTGGGAGCTCAGGGTTTGCGCGAAGCCGTTGGCGTCCCCCGCGGCGCCGGAGGGGTTGACCGCCTGTTCGACCAGGCTTTGCGTGACCATCGGGGACACGAACGTGCGCCCCTTCATCACTTCACGGATGGCTTGCACCAATTCCGATCCGACGGACTGCTTGAGGACGTAGCCCGACACGCCGACGCGGAACGCCTGCGTCACGAAGTTCGGCTCCGAGTGCATCGTGAGCACGATGATCTTGATGTTGGGGTTCGCTTTCTTCACATGCTGCGACGCGTCGAGGCCGTTCAGCAGCGGCAGCGAGATGTCCACGACGGCGATGTCGGGCTGGAGCTTGGCCGCGGCGGCGACGAGCGAACGGCCGTCGGCGACGATGCCGACCAGCTCGAATTCCGGTTCCAATAATTTTTGGATGCCTTCGGCGACCAGCACGTGATCGTCGGCCAACAAGACGCGGCATGTATCAGACATCTGAATTTCCCGTTCCGTCGGTGGTGATATCGGCGAGCGTGAGCAGCAACTGAGTTGAAGTGTACCGGCTTCGACAAACCAAACTCAAGACGCTACTATACGCTCCGCGAAACTTTTTTGAGCTAGGGGAGCCCCTAGTTCAAAAAGATTCTCGCGTCTCCATGCTGGAGAGGACGACGAGGATGCGGGTTCTGGTCCTGAACTGCGGAAGTTCATCGCTGAAATATTGCCGGGCCCGCGTCGAGGACGCCGGCTCGCCGGTCCCGTCGGTGCAGGTCGAGGAAGCCGGCACGATCGAGGGCATCGGAGGCACGGCGCGGTGGACCCCCCGGACCGGGTCCTTCGCTCCCGGCGATCCCGCCCGTCTCGTGCCCGACCACGGCGCCGCCGTGCGCTGGCTGGCCGAGGAGCGCCGCGGGCTCGCCGTGGATGCCGTGGGACATCGTCTGGTGCACGGCGGTCCGCGCTTCAGTCGTCCGGTGCGCCTGGATGCCGATGTCACGGCGGAGCTGGAACGCCTGTCGGTCTTGGCGCCGCTGCACAATCCTCCGGCGATCATGGCCGTGCGGGCGTCGCGGGCCTGGCTGGGCGCCGGCGTGCCCATGGTGGCGGCGTTCGACACGGCCTTCCATCGCGATCTGCCCGAAGTGGCCGCCAGGTACGCGCTGCCGCGATCTGTGGCGGATCGGCACGGCGTCCGCCGGTACGGGTTTCACGGTATCGCGCATGCCTCGATGGCGCGCCAGTATGCCGAATGTCTCGATGCACCGGTGGACGCGGCCCGGCTGATCACGGTGCAGCTGGGACGCGGCTGTTCCATGGCCGCGGTCCGGAACGGCCGGTCCGTCGATACGTCGATGGGCTTTACGCCGCTCGAAGGATTGGTCATGGGCACGCGTTCCGGCGACCTGGATCCGTCGCTCGTCGGATACCTGTCCGCGCGGGAAGGATGGGATCTGTGCGGCGTGGAGCGCGTGTTGAACGAAGAGTCGGGGTTGCTCGGCGTCTCGGGTCTCTCGGCCGACATGCCGGTGTTGCTTGCGGCCGCCGAGCGAGGCGACCGGCACGCGGCGCTGGCGATCGAGCTGTTTTGCTATCGTGTCACCAAATATCTGGGGGCGTATCTGGCCGTGCTCTCCGGCGCCGACGCCGTGCTGTTCGGCGGCGGAATCGGTGAACGGGCGCCGGCGGTGCGCGCCCGCATTTGCCGCGGAATGGAATGGTGCGGCCTCGTGCTGGATGAGACACGCAACCGCCATGTGACGCAGGCGCCGGCGGGAGAGCCCGTCGCCATCTCGGCCGACGCCTCCCAGATCGGCGTCTACGTGGTCGGGGTGGATGAGGAACGGGAAATCGCGCAGGACACGTGGCGCGTGCTGAGCCATCGGAGCGGCGAGGCGGACCGCGTCGTGGATTGAGAGCCGCCGAGGCGGACCGCGCGACCCGGCGTTCTTCCCCAGTACGAACGAGGCTAACGAGAGGATCCATCGATGACCCGTGAAGCGAGCGTGGGACCTCTGTCCTCCTCGGTGAGACGAGCGGCGCTTGATGAACCGTCGCTACATCCGCGAGAAGGCAAGGATCCGGCGGAGATCACCGAATGGAAATGGCCGGGGCCGTAGCGTAGATCGCCGTCGCTGTCCGGATTCGCAAGGTCTCCGCCTCCGGGGTTTTTCCCAGTCGATGCCCTCCGTCGTTCTCCTGGCGCTCCCTCGTCATCGCCTCGCGCCGACCCGTCCCTCTTGATCGCGGGAACGATTCTCCAGGGAGTTCCCTGACTGGTCTCCCCGATGCGAGGACAAACTGTCTCGCCGGGATCATGTTTCCGGACAGGTTGTCCTGCCGCCCACCGCCCCCGGCTGGACGTTTCCCCTGAAAACCGCTGCGACTCCTCCAATTACTGATCGGTGCGGTTCTTGCTGAACGACCGGACGCGCTCATCAGCTGTGCGAGACGGCAGAGCGGGTCTGCGCGTCTTCCTGATGGATTACGTCCCGCGGATGGGCGCTCGCCAACAGCTGCGAAGCCGCGGGACCGATCATCGAAAGGAGAGTGTCATCATGGATCCTGTTACAGTGCCGGCGATGTGTCGCGCGAAGGGGGGCCGCATCCGTCAGCATATTGTGAGCGGGGCGCTGCTCGGATTGTCGTTCGCGGCGGTCTCGTGCGGAGGCGGCGATGATGGGGGCGTCGCAGGAGGCGGGGGCGGCGGCAATCCTCCGCCGGGCGGATCAGCCACCCAGTTCGCCTATGTGATCAATGCGGGTGATACGCAGATTCAAGCCTATCGATCGGACGCCGGCGGGGCTCTCACGCCCATCGGCAGCCCGCTGGGCACGGGAGGGCTGCCGCACCACGTGGATGTCGATCCGGCCGGGCGGTTCGTCTACGTGTCGAACCATGACAGTACGTTCCTGTCCGGTTATCGCATCAACCAAGACGGCACGCTCGCGCCGATGAGCTCCGCGCCCGGCTCGCCGGTGACGGGGACCGATCCCACAGAAAACGAATCGCATTCGTCCGTGATCGACCGGACGGGGCAATTTCTCTACGTGGTGGCCGGCACCAACGCCAGCACCTTGCGGGCGTACCGCATCGACACCACGCCGGGCAATACGTTGGGCCTGCCGACCTTTATCCAGGGCCAGAGTTTTCCGGTGGGCATTCACGCGCACAACATCGCCATGTCGCCAAACAACCAGTTCGTGTACGTGGCCTGTGACAATCCCACGGGAGAAGTACATGCCTTCAGCCGCGATACCTCCACCGGCGCGCTCACACCGGTCGGCGTGGTCACGGGGCTGCCCAATGCGACGGCGGTCGCGGTGGACCCGCAGAGCCGCTTCGTCTATGTCACGTACACCAACGCGGTGGAAGTCTTCCAGATCGGGGCCAACGGAGCCTTGACCCGAATCACGCCGGTCAGCACGTTCCCCACCGATCAGAGCGGGCCGCATTCGCTCGCGATGCATCCGAACGGCCAGACCTTGTACGTCGCCAATATCAATTCCAACACGATCAGCGTCTTTCGCGTCGACGCCGCGACCGGCGTCTTGACGCCCATCCAGCTGTCTCCGCGGCCCACCACGGGCGGTGATCCCAATTATGTTGCCATCCACCCGAACGGGACGACGCTGTACACGGCGGATGCGAACAATCCGGGGCTGGACCAGGTGTCCCGGTTTACCATCAACGCGGACGGCACGCTGACATCGGCGGGGACGATCCAGACCGGCAACGGCACCAACGGCATCGGAATCACGAGATTGTGAGCATCGTGGCTCCTGCTTCTCTCTCCCGCGCGGGAGAGAGAAGCAGGACCGTCCACCCGACGCACGGCGCGCCGAACGGCCCTGGTTCCGGTCTGAGCCATGTTCCCCGCGTCGTGAATCTGCTATGCTCCGCGCGGGTTCACTCTTCCCGACGCGGCGACCATGGCGGATTCACACCTTCGTGCCGTTGTCATTACCGGCGCCTCCAGCGGCATCGGCGCGGCCTGCGCGCTCGATCTGGACCGCCGGGGCTTTCGGGTCTTCGCGGGGGTGCGGCGAAAGGAGGACGGCGATGCCTTCCGACCAGGCGCCGCCCGCATCACGCCGCTGTCTCTTGATGTCACGGATGAACCGTCCATCCGAGCGGCGCGCGAACTGGTCCAGGCGCAGGTCGGCGGTGCCGGACTGGCCGGGCTGGTGAACAACGCCGGCATCGCGGTGGCCGGCCCCTTGGAAGCAGTGCCCATCGACGCCCTCCGCCGGCAGCTGGAGGTGAACGTCGTCGGTCAGGTCGCGGTGACGCAGGCCTTTCTGCCGCTCCTGCGCCTTGGAAAGGGGCGCATCATTAATATGGGCTCCATCGCGGGGCGTGCCACGATGCCCTTCATGGGACCCTATGCCGCGTCGAAGTATGCGTTGGAAGCCGTGACGGACGCGTTGCGATTGGAGCTTCAACCCTGGGGGATTCACGTGGCCATTATCGAGCCGGGCGCGATCGCGACGCCGATCTGGGAGAAATCCGGCCGCGAGGCGGCGGCGCTCGAAGCCGGCCTCTCCGTGGAGATGCGGGAGCGGTATGCGCCCGCCGTGGCGGGCGTGAAAGAGGCGGTGCGCCGGGCCGCGGAGCGGGCTCTCGCGCCGGACGCCGTAGCGGCGGCGGTGCACCACGCGCTGACGGCGCGGCGGCCCAAGACCCGCTATCTGGTCGGATGGGACGCGAAGATCCGCGCAGTCATGGTGAAGATCCTGCCGGACCGGGCGGCCGACCGGGTGCTCACCTGGGCGCTGAAGCTGCCTCACTGAAGCGGTGCGCCCAGCGTCCTGCCCAGTCCAAGATCCCGCTTGGAGACATCGAACGAAAACCGCACCTGCACGGCGATGTATCGCTGCACGAGCCCGCCGCGGTCCAACGGCTGGTCCTGCTCCCGGTACACGGCGAATTCCATGTCGCGCCAGCGCAGCGCCAGCCCCACGATCCAGTCCAGCTCCGTCGGTTTGGCCTGGTTCCCGGCCTGCCGGTCCGTAAAGAAATTCACGTCCCCGTAGAGCACGATCCGGTTCTTGTACAGGTCGAAATCGGCGTGGGCCACGTAGCGGAACAGCGCGCGGCCGGTGTTGTCGGGCCGCGCGAAATAGCGGCTGTTGTGAAAGAGCCAGCCGGCGCCCGCATAGGCGGTGAGGTTTTGATAGGGAAACAGGCGCCGCCACCCCGCGATATCCTGGACCGTCTGAAATGTCGCCGTCACCAGCGCGTCGGCATAGGCCTGCACGATCCCGCTGCGATCCAGTGGCGCGTCGCGCTCGTATTGGAGACGCCACGCAAAGTGGTCGGCGACGCCGGTGAAGGCGTAGGTGCCGTCCCATTCGCTCAAGCGGATCCAACCCTCCGTGCGGTCGGAAAAAAAGTTCTGGTCGGTATAGAAGGTCAGGTACTGCTTGTAGAGGTCGGTTTCCAAGTGGAGCATATGCCGCAAGCCGACGCGCCCGGTATTGTCGGGCCGCGCGGCGAACGTGGGATTGGACACGAAGGCCGCCGTGAGGAAGTAGCCGCCGAAGAGCGTCTCTTCCGCTTCACGGCCGTTGTCTCCGGGCTCTTCCATGGAGGGCAACGGGCGGCCGTATTTTTCAAGAGCCAGAGCCGGCGCCCACCAGAGGCCAAGGATCACGACGATGAGGGTGAACGGTGACAGGCGGCGGAGAACCATACCCGTCTAGGAGTACCATGATTTGCGGTGGGCGGCTAGGGGAGGCAGGGCTCGAAGATCTCTTCGCAATCGTTGGAGGCGTCGAAGGTCGGCGGGACGAACCGGTACTGGACCTCGGCGACGCGATCCTCTTTCACGACGACGGTAGCCCAGCAGCCGTGGCGGATGGTGGGGAAACTGCTCTTGCCGATCGGCCGTGATTCTTCCAGAATCGGCGCTTCGCGATAATATTGGAGCAGCGTGACGTCGTTGCGAACCTGTTGTTTGATCGGCGTCCCGGCGCAGGCCACGATCGCGGCGGGGGATTTTCCGATCATCCGCTCTTGGTTGGGATAGACGTCGACGACCGCGGGGCCGGCACAGCCGGCCAGCCACCCGACACAGGCGACCACCAGGCCGGTTCGGAGAGACCACGAGGCGAACTGGCGCATGGGCGGAATCTTACCCGTTCCCGCCCGGGAAAGTCATGCGCCTGGGGGATGCGAGGGATCAGCCGACGAGGTCGGGATTGAGGCGGTTCAGCGGCTTGACGGAGAGCGCTTTGATCTCGTTGTAGACGATCGTGCGGCCGGCTTGGCGCAGGCGGCTGAAGACACCTTCCACGATCACCTGGTCGCCTTCCCGCACTTCGGCCTGGCCGAGGCTGATGACTTTCAGCGTGCCGGCCGGGTGTTGGAGCAGAAATCCGTAGGCCGGCTGGCCTTGGCGGTTCGTTGCGAGCTGCACATTCGTCACTTTGCCGCTCACGATGACGTCCTGGTGATCGTATTGCTCGGGATGCGCGAGCAGCTCGGCGATGTCCACCATGCCGGCCTGGGCCGATGCAGACAGTGCGAAGGAGAAAACGAATAGTCCGACGATCGTCAGGAGACGTGTTGCGAGCCGGGTCACCGAGTGCATGGCCATGGCTGTGGCGATTATACCTCAAAATGCAGGACGCACAAGGCGGGATTTGTTCCCACCGCCCGTACTCTTACCATTTGTCGGAGGCGCGCCCGCTCACGTCTTCTCCGATGAAGTTGTGGAGGATCTGTTTCTGGAGATCGGTCAGCTCTTGCTTCTGTCCTTCCGCCGGGCCGTCCAGCGCGGCCGGCTCCTCCTTCGACTTCGGAGCCGTGCGTTTGAGCAGCTCCTCATCGAGGGCGTCCGGACTCGTATCCAGGTCGTTTTGAATGGAAGCCAGGCGCTGCAGGCCGAAGAGGGTGCGGGTGTTTTCGGTGTGGACGGCGTTGGAGCTGGCGCCGTACACGAGCGAGTTCCAAAACTTGACTTCCGTCTCTTCGGGCAGCCCGCTCATCGCATACAATGTAAGCTTTTCGAGGAGCGCGGTTTCCGTCCGTTCCAGCCCGTCGTACGCGGCGATGGAACGTTCCACCGGCGTCCGGGACAAGACGGCCAGCGTTTCTTTCCACAGATCCAGGGGCGGCGCGGTGTTGGGGGCGGATGCGGTGCCGGTCAATCGGCTGTGCAAGGTCGTGAGGTACTGCGAGAGGAATTTGACCTTTCTGGCGGCCAACGTGCCGGCCGGGATGCCCCAAATGTGCCCGATCTCGTGATCCTGCAAGGTGGCGGCGTCCGACGTCTGCCGTTCCCGCTCCGCCAACACCAGGCGTTTGCGATAGCGCTCAGCCAAACGGAGCTGCGTCTGCATTTCGATCACCAGGCGGTGCTTTTGGTAGTCCTCCGCCGTGATCTCGTCCTTCTCCCACCGTTCGTCCAACAGGCGGAGAGCCGGTCTTGGAACGGCGGTGCGCGCCTGCGCTGTCAAATCCCGAATGATCTCGGCCGGCACCCCGCGGGCCGCCAGTAAGGCGGCGGCGCGGTCGGCCAGGCCTTCGGCGGTGTGCGCCAACTTTTTCAGGCAGGCGCACTGGAGCCAGGTCCGTTCCCGGCGGAGCCGCACGCGGCGGCGGTATTCATCGCGGCGATTCACCATCGCGCTGATGGCTTCCTGCGTCATCGTGGTGATCGGTTTGGTGCCGGATACGCAGCGGGGATCGGGCCGGTCCGAGACCATGAAGAGAATTTCCTCCTGCGTGACGTCGAGGTACTGCAGGAGCAAGAGGCGCAACATGATGCGCCCCTGAATCGGCATGCCCGCGATGACGTCCTGGACGAGCTCGGCGGTGAGGGGCGTGGTCGCGAGCGCCTGTGTCATGGCAGTGAATTAGGCGTTTCCGGTTTGCTGCTGGTGGCTTTCGAGGTAGAGCGCGACGTATTCCCGCACTTCCTGGACCGTGCCGCTGATGAACATTTCGCGCGGGATCTCCACGCGGACCAACTTCGACGGATCCACGCCGCGATCCCTCGCGTAATGTTCGTCGATGTAGAGGCTCACCGATCCGTCGTCGAAGCGCAACGCGTACAGGGCGGTGGTGTCAGCCATGGGAATGAATCCGTGACGACAAAGACCTTGGTACAGGTATCACAAGCCTCCTCCGGCTGTCAAAGCGGGAAAAATCTGTCGATCTGACGATGTGTTGATTTGTCGATTGACCGGTCCTGCCGGCCTGGAAATCTTGACTCAACAGATCGACAGCTCATCAGATTCCTCATTTTCCGGGACGAAGCAAGACGGCCCGTCTCCACACTATATATATGGTAGAGAGGACAATGGCGGCCATCAGGGTATTGCGGATGCGGCCTGGACCGAAACAGGTCAGGTTGACGAGGCCGTTCGTAAACCCGTACGCCGCGTAGACCAGATAGACGAACAGCGACCATCGGCGGAGGCGCATGAAGCCGTATCCGACGGTCAGATGAAGAGCCGGAGAGATCGCCTTGGTGGCGAAGCCGGGAAGCCCCTCCAATTTCGTACAGTAAAAGGGCAAGAGATAATCAAGATGTTGAAGTATGATCCAGGTGTCGTTCAGCGCGCTGATCAGGAGCAGGAGGCCGAGAAACCGGATGTCGTGCCCCCGCTCCCAGACTCGGCGCCACGTCCGGCGCCAGTCGGGCGGATCGAAGCTGCTTCCCAAGTAGGCATCGTATGCCTGCAGAACCCAGCAGGGCAGCGCCAACACCATGAAGACCAGCACCTCGACGGCGCGGTCGGTGATCCGTCCCAGCCAGATGCTCAACGCGATCAGGAGCGTCGTGGTCGCGAGTGCGACCGCCGCCGAGATGCGCCGGCCTTGCACCCATTGTCCCAGTCCGGGGATCAGCGCGGACAGGAGCGCGGCGGTGGAGGAGGAGGGCGTGACAGACGGCATGGCCACACACGACGCGGCCTTCGACCGACCGGTCGAAGGCCGCATCACATCCCGATACTCTCCAACAGGCTCGCGTCAGCCGCCCAGGGTATCGAGCGTCTCTTTGAGGCTGCGCCGGATGCAGGTGAAAATGGGCGTATCGCGCAGCGTGTAGCGGGAGCCCTCGGTTTCGCGTAAGGCCATGACGAGATCCAGGAAATCCTCGGGCTTGTCGCTCTCGAAGGCGACGACCCATTCCTGATCGTCGAGGCCGAAGGAGTAGGTGGTGTTCAGCTTGACGGAGGGGAACCGGTGGCCGACTTCGATATGCTCGTCCATCATCCCCTGGCGCGCGGCCTTGGTCAGCAGGAACCACTCGCGCGTCTTGAGGAAGGGATAGACGAAGATGTACTTGCTCTTGCCCGGAACGACGGTCAACCGCTTGCTCTCCTGGCCCTCATGCGAATGGTTGTCCACGTAGATCGAGCGCTTCGTCATCGACAGGTAGGAGTAGGGCGTGGTGAGGTACTTGCCCAAGCCGGAAGCCAGAATCTTCGTGCTCATCTCCTGGAACAGCTCCAGCTCATAGCTGATGCGCCACAGCATGATGTCGCAGTCGCCGCGAATGCCGACCGCGGAATACGCGATGACCAGCACCTTGCCGGCATAATCTTCCACCGCGCGGATGAATTCTTGCTTGCCGCGCGCGCGTTCGTCCTCCGGCAGACGGCGCCAGGCCGGGTCCACCTTGTAGAACGCGAAGTTGACATACTGGCGACGCGGGGGTTGCGCTTGTTCAGGGGCTGACATGGACTCCTCCGTGTAACGTCTTGATAAGACTGGCGATGAAGACTGCAATCTGTAGCACTTCGCGTTGAATATTGTCAACCAGGCGCGGGGCCGCCGCGCGATCCGTTGACTCCGGCGCGGCCATCTGCTACTGCGACAGTATGAGAGGGTCGCCTGCCGGTTCCGTCGCATTGATCGCCGGCCTGCTGCTGTGGGGGCTGGGATCTCCCTGCGCGGCGATCGACGTCGATCCCGGCCCGGAAGCCATCCGGGCCGCGCTCGAACGAGGCAAAGCGGCGGCTCAGGCGCATCAATCGCCGGATACCTTTTATCTCCGCTTCGGTGGGACCGACGATCTGCATCCCAGCGGATTCTTGATCACGAAACTCGGCGCGTTGTCCGTGATGGCCACGCACATGGCGCTCCGCGGGCAGGAACCCAGCGAAGCGGACATTGCCCAGGTGTTGCAGGCCCCGAGCATGCTGGTGAGCACGGTCATTTTCGGCAACCATCCGAAGTTCGCGGTCGACAGTTATATGGTGCTGGACCAAGGGGGAAAGACCATCAAGCCGGTGACCGTGCGGTTCGACGGCCAAGCGAACCGCAGCGCCGCTTGGCCGGACGCGCCGAAGTTCAAGGCCAAGGTGGTGGCCTCGTTCAATTATGCCGACTTCGATCCGCAGGCCAAGACCACCATCACAGTGTTTCCGGCGAACGGCGGCGTAGTCAGTTTCCCGCTCGACTTTGCCGAGATGAAATAGTTACCTTGCCCCATGCCGCGGCGCCTCCATCGAGACCGGTCGCTCATCGCGGAAACCATCGCCATCGGATCGGAGTTGTTGATCGGAGGGTGCTCCGACAGCAATTCCCTGCGCATCGCCGAGGCGCTCGGCGCCGCAGGCATTGAACTGCGGTTCAAATCCATCGTGGGCGACGATGCGGCCGATATCGCCGCATCAGTCAAGACGGCCGCCGCGCGCGCCGGTGTCGTCATCATGACCGGTGGCCTGGGGCCGACGGTGGATGACTGCACCCGCGAAGCGATCGCGCGCGCAACCGGCCGGCGGCTCGCCCGTCGCAAAGACGCGCTCGACGCGCTGACGGCCCGTGTAGCGCAGTGGGGACGCACGCCCAACAAGGGCCAGCTCCGGCAGGCGTTGATTCCAACCGGCGCCACGGTCATCCCGAATCCCGTCGGGTCCGCTCCCGGTTTCTGGCTCACGTGGAAGGGGGCCATGGTCGCCGCGCTGCCCGGCGTGCCGCGCGAGATGGACGCTATGATGGAGGCGTCCGTCATGCCGCTCCTCCGCGCGCGCCTGCAGCGGGCCCGCCTTTGCCCGCCGCCCATGACGCGGCTCGTTTTCCATACCTGGGGCTTGCCGGAAGCGGAGGTCGATGCGAAGCTCGCGGGTCTGGTTCCCGCCACATCGTCCATCGACCTTGGGCTGCTGGCGTCCCCGCTCGGGGTGCTCGTCTCGCTGACCACCACTCCACGCACCGCCGTGCGCCATGACGAGTTGATCAAGCTGGCCGACGGCGTCCGTGCCCGCTTGGGTGAGTGGCTGTACGCGGAAGGCCATGAGACGATGGAGGACGTCGTGGGACGCCTGTTGGCCAAGCAGCAACTGACCGTAGCCACGGCCGAATCCTGCACCGGCGGATTGATCGGTCATCGGCTGACCCAAGTGCCCGGCTCCTCCGCCTATGTCGAGCGGGGCGTGATTTGCTACAGCAACCGCGCGAAGACGGAGTTGCTCGGCGTCCCGGCGGCGCTCATCGACCGGCATGGCGCGGTGAGTGCCGAAGTGGCCGCCGCCATGGCGGAGGGAATCCGACTCCGTGCCGGCGTCTCGGTGGGGCTCGGCGTCACCGGCATCGCCGGACCGGGCGGGGCCACGCCGACCAAGCCGGTGGGGTTGGTCTATCTCGGATTGAACGCGGCCGACGGCACGGCCATCACAAAAGAACAGCGTTTTCACGGCGACCGGTCCGTCATCAAGCAACGTGCGTCGCAGGCGGCGCTGGATCTGCTTCGTCGATGGGCGCTGGATCGAGGGGCGGGATGATCCGGGCCTTTTTAGCCGTGGAACTGCCCGAGGACCTTCGGAACGCGCTCGGCCGGATCCAGCACGATCTCAAACAGCGGCTCGAGCGCGGCCCGGCCAAGAATGTCCGGGTCTCATGGGTCCCGCCGGCCGCGCTGCATCTGACCGTCAAATTTCTCGGCGACACAGACGAACAGGTGATCGACGCGCTGCGCGAGGCCGTGACGCCGCTGGTTGCACGGTATCTTCCGATCACGCTGCCGCTGGAGCGCCTGGGGGCCTTTCCCAGGCTTCACCAGCCGCGTGTGTTGTGGGTCGGTCCCTCGGCTGAATGGGAACAGGGGACAGAGGCCGGTCGGCTCGTCGAGCTTCATCGAATGGTCGAGGATGGTTGCCGGCCGTTCGGCTTCGAACCGGAAGGCCGCCCGTGGAGCCCCCATTTGACGCTGGCGCGTATCAAAGAAGGGGAACGGCAGATCGGCCAGGCGCTGGTGGAGAGCGGCGTGCTGGACCGGCCGGTGACGCTCGGTTCGCTCAGGATCGCCTCCATCGTCTTGATGAAGAGCGAGTTGCGTCCGACCGGGGCGCTGTATATGAGATTGTGGCAAGTGTGAAGGACGTGGTGGTGGAATGACGCTCACCGAGGTGGATGACTCTTTCCGTCGGAGTCCTGCTCCTCTTGGAGGGCTTCTAACTCAGCAAGTGCATCGAGGTCTTTGGGACGTCCCGCCGCGCGTTTCACGTCGATCAGTCTGGACAACGTCACGCACCGACAAGACACGCCGAAGAGATCGAGTACGATGGTGTGGGGAAAAAGGTCTTCATACCGCCCGCCCCCGGTGATCTCTCCCAATAAGTCGAGCGCGCACAGTCGGTGATGAGAGTGAAGTTCAGCCCACGCTCAAGCGTCTGCACATCAAGGCGGAAGGGCAGTCCTTCAGGAGCACCGCGTAGATAGGGGCGATGCGGTGAAAGGCAGGAAACGAGACGCTCAAGATTCTGCCTGGAGCGACCATACACGATGTCCAAGTCTGTCGTGAGTCGTGAAGAACCATGTGCCGTGGCCGCCGCGCCTCCGACCAGGATGAATTCAACCTGAGCCTTTGCCAATAACTGGATGAGGCCTTCAAAGTCGGTCATTCTTGCCCGATCGAGATGCGTGTCTCAGCGCGGCTGCAAATCGCTGCAGCTCTTGAAGCTGACGAAATCGCTGCTCGACGGATAGCTTCAAATTCTCACGCAACAACGATCGATCGATGTCGCGTTTATAGCGCTCGATGACGGGATCTGACGCGAGCGTGCCGGATTGATTATGTGACATGGGGCAGTCTAACATTGCGATTTCTGATGCGCAACGACGAACGCCTTGACGCTCACCTCGCTGGTGTCGCCGGCAAGCATGGCAGCGGTCCAACGAGGCGACGACTATAACATCGGACGGAAAAGGCGCGATGCCCGGTATCAGATTGTCCCCTCTCGCGATTGCGTTCCTGGTCGGCGTCATGGTGCTGCCGTCCCCCGGCGCGGCGCAGACGCCGGCGCCCACGGCCATCAGCCAAACGCCCCCGCAGGGCGCGCCGGTGGTGTTCGAGGGCGAGACCCTCTTCACGCTCTACGACCGGATCGGGGCCTTCACCCCGGAAGAGCGGGCGCGGAGCGTCGCCGAGCGACTGCGGCGACTCGCGAACGATCCGCTCGGGGCGGCGTATCCCATCACGGCGACGGATCGCGACACGGTGAGCGAGCTGCTGCACGGCGATCAGGTCATCATGACCGTCACCGATCGCGACGCGGCCTCGGCCGGCCTGACGCGCCAGGAGGCCGCCACGGCCTATGCCGCCAAGGCGCAGGCGGCGTTGGTTCGGTCGCGTGAGGAGGTCACGTTCAAAGCCCTGCTCATCGATGCGCTGCTCGCGCTGCTGGACACGGTGGTCTTCGTCGCGTTGCTCGTGCTGATCTACAGGCTCTTCCCGAAGTTCCAGCGCAGGATCGAATCCTGGTGCGGCACCGGGATTCGGCCCGTCAAGCTCCAACGCGTCGAAGTCCTGTCGGCGCAGCAGATCACCGCCGCCATCATCGCCGTCAGCAAGGTGGTGCGCGTCGCCGTCGTCCTGCTGTTGGTGTACGCGTACCTCACCACGGTGCTGGGCATCGTGCCCTGGACGCGGGGCATATCCGCGTCGCTGTTCGACGCCGTCTTTTCGACGCTGCGGGCGATCGGGGTGGCGTTCGCGACCTACGTCCCCGACGTGGTCGCCATCGCGGTCATCGTGGTCGTCACGCGCTACATCATCAAAGTGATCGCGTTGGTGTTCACGGGAATCGAACGCGGCGCCGTCTCGTTCCAGGGGTTTCACCGCGAATGGGCGGAGCCGACGTACAAGATCGTGCGATTCCTCGTCATCGTCTTCGCGGCCATCGCCTGCTTTCCGTACATCCCGGGCTCGCAGTCCGAAGGCTTCCGCGGCATCTCGGTCTTCCTCGGGCTGCTGATCTCGCTGGGCTCGGCCGCCGCCATCAGCAACATCATCGCGGGAGTGGTGTTGACCTACATGCGGCCGTTCCGAGTGGGGGACCGGGTGAAAATCGCCGACACGGTCGGCGACGTGATGGAAAAGACGTTGCTGGTCACGCGGATCCGCACGATCAAGAACGTCGATATCACGATTCCGAATGCGATGGTGCTCGGGAGCCATATTGTCAATTTCAGCTCAGCCGCGAAAGACCAAGGCCTCATCCTGCACACCAGCGTCACCATCGGCTACGATGCGCCCTGGAAGACCGTGCACCGGTTGTTGATCGATGCGGCCCGGGCCACGCGTCATATCCTGGCGAAGCCAGAACCGTTCGTCCTGCAGACGAGCTTGGATGATTTTTACGTGACCTACGAGATCAACGCCTACACCGATCAGCCGAACCTCATGGCCTCGATCTATGCCGAGCTGCACCAACACATCCAGGACACATTCAACGAGGCCGGCGTCGAGATCATGTCGCCGCACTACGCGCAGATTCGTGACGGAAACCGGACGACCATCCCGGACCCGTACCTTCCCAAGACGTATCAAGCTCCGGCCTTCCGCATTCTCCCCGTCGGGAACACGGACGAGCCGCCGCCCGACCGGTCCCGTTAGGGAACGGGAGCCGCGGCGGATCTCTCACCATGGCACACAGGTACCGTCACGAGGGACAGGGAGCGGCGGTCGTCGGCGTGCTCCTGGTGGGTCTCTGGTCGGCGTCCGCGCTTTCTGTTCAGGCGGAAGAAACGAACCCGGCGCACCACTGGCGGTATGAGGCAATGGTCGACGTCAGTTATGCCGCCGACTTCAATCATCCCGACAACGACCTGTGGCGCAGCAAGACGACGACGCGCCGTGTCAACCGGCTTGCCCCGAATCTGATCCTTGGTTCGGTCAGTAAAGAACCCACGACCGATTCGCGATGGGGGCTGGAGTTCGGCGTCCAGGGCGGCTACGACGTCAATGCCCTTGCCCCCGCGCCGGGCGGAGACCGACCGGTTGAAGGAGCCGAGAGCTTACGGCATTTTTCACGGGCCAACGTCGCGTATCTGGCGCCGGTGGGCAACGGGCTGACTCTCAGGGCGGGACTCTTTCAGAGCTACATCGGGTACCAATCGTTCTACGCGAAGAACAATCTGAACTATACGCGCAGCTACATGGCGGATCATGCGCCCTATTTCCTGGCCGGCCTGTCGGCGGACTATGCCGTGAGTGCACGAGTGGATGTCGGACTCTATGTGGTCAATGGATACAACTACCTCGCGCATCCCAACGATCAGCCGAGTTACGGCGCGCAGATTCGGTACAGGCCAGCGGCGGGCTGGACGCTTACCCAGAACCTCTATGCGGGGCCGGATCAGTCCAATACCGCGTTCCGCTATTGGCGGACGTTCTCCGACAGCATCGTGGAATGGAAACGAGACCGGGTGGTGCTCGCCCTGTCGTACGATATCGGCACGGAACAGGCCGCCGAACGACCGGGACATCCGCGGATGCTGTGGATGGGCGGCGCCGGATTCGCCCGCTGGCAGCTGGAGGGCCCTTGGGCGGTGGCGGTGCGGCCGGAATTCTACTGGGACCGCAACGGCCGGATCACGGGCGCCGAACAACTGCTGAAAGCCGTCACCGGCACGCTCGAATACCGCCTGCACCATGGTCCGCAGGCGGCGGTGCTGCGGTTGGAATACCGGTACGACGAATCCACCGGCGTGGGAGGCGGATTTTTCACCGAGCCGGTGCTCTCCGGCGCCGCCGGTCTTGCCGGGGAGCGGCACCTGCTGCTCTTTTCGTTCATCTGGGCGTTCGAGGCGACTTCTCGTTCCCGGACGTGAGATGCGCGCCGCTGTGCCAGCGGAGAGCCTCCGGCTCATTCGGGAACAGGCGCTGGCGCCGGAGCGGTTGCGCAAGGCCTCCGACCCTGCTATAGGGGACTCACGAGGGCCGGATGAGTCCGTTGAGCAGATCCCTTCATCAACGAGTGCCGTCGAACGGGTGCCTGCGGCCGCGGCAGGTTCTCGTCTATCGATTCAGGCACGGCTATGATCCTCCTCGCGCATCCTTTCTTCGGTAGTCACCACCTTCGATAACCGCATCACTCGTCGTTTCGCGAGCCCGCGTGCACGGTTCTGGGGCAGCCCGGTGCACGGACGTTTCCGCCGGTCCCCGGCGGCCCGGCGCGCGGAGTCACGGAGGGAGGCCGTATGGACACCGAGCAGAAGTTCGTGGTGTGGGCTGTGATGCTGTGGATCCTGCTGTCATTGATCAGCCTTGCCGGGTGCGACTATTGGCCCCCGGCGCTGCAGACGGAGATCGAGCAGCTGCGCGCGCAATTGAACGATGCATTGGACGAGCAGGCGAAAGCACAGGAGGAGCTGGCAGCTCTGAGGGCGAGAATGCCGCCGCAGGGGAATGCGGGCGGGGAACCGGTGAGCGCCCCAGCCGCGCTGCCCGAGCTCGCATCTTTCGGACAACCGGCCCAGCCGCCGCCGTCCGCCGGGGTGTCTTCCGGCGCGGCGGAGCCGGTCTCCTCGCGGCACACCGAGCCGCCGCGCGCGACAGTGGCAAAGGGCTCGGCGCCGCCGCTTCGCTTGGAGCATCCGCTCCGGACCGGTCCGGCAGTGGTGAAGCTGCAGCGCTTGCTCCGCGACCAGCGGATGCCGGTGCGGGTGGACGGGATCTTTGGTCGGGAAACGGAGGCGGCGGTCCGGTCGTTCCAACGAACTCACCGGCTGACACCTGACGGCATCGCGGGTCCGGCGACCTATGCCGCGCTTCGGCGCAGGCCTGCCTCGGTGGTGTTGGCCAGGCAGGTGTGGTTGCAGCGGCCTCCTGTGACGGGGAACGACGTCCGGTTCATTCAGCGCGCGCTGCGGCGCGCCGGATATCGCGTGGCCGTGGATGGCCGCTATGGCCTGGAAACCGATGTCGCCATCACCCGCTTCCAACGCCGGCATGGTCTGGAGCCGGACGGCGTTGTGGGGCCGGCAACCTGGCGGGTATTGACGCGGCGAGCACGGTAGCGCCGGCGTGCCGATCACCCATTTCAGGTCCAGCAATTCGTCGAGCATCACGTGCAGGGCGCCGGCGAACAGCAGCAGCCCGAGCATGCCGTGCATGAGCGCCTCGTTGAAGTCGATCCCCGCGATGAATCGTTGCGCCTCATCGTCGAGGCCGATGCCGAGTGAGCCCAATCCGATCAACGCGAGCGAAAAGACCAACGCCACCGCCATCAGCCCGATCGTCATCGGCAAGCCGAGCCAGCGATGGTTCACGTAGCTGAACAAGGCGGCCAGGCACACCAGGATGGTCAGCGTTTCAATGAGCGGCACGGAGCATGGTTCCTTTCAATCGGACTGTGTCGGATGCAACGTGTGCCGACGGAGCCGCCGCCTGCGGCGGTTGCGTGGCGCGAACGGCGCGCTCCACGCCGCCTTGGGCTCACGATGGACGTGGACCACTGTCCCCCCTCCGATTGCCGTGGTTCTTGCACCCCCCGCCGGTTGGCCGGCAGCTTCGATTCCCTCCGTTGGAGGCGGTGGTGGCCATGAGGCTACAGGCCGAGAGGATCGCCTGATCAGGGTCGAGATCCACACGAAAGAGTTGGGGAGAGACATACGGCTTCTTTCCTGCCGAGCGTTCTTTGGCTTCCATGCGTAACCTTGCTCCGTTTCGGGCGCCGCCCGGTCGCAGGACAGGCTCGTGGGTCGTCCGAAGAGGATCGATCGCTCCCCGAGCGTCGTGACAGAGGGCGCTGGTTATTTCCGGTTGGCGCACAAAGAAATGGAACGAGGCGGGGGTCCGATCCGTGACGATACGTTGAGGCATTGATGCTTCTGGGCAGCGGGAGCGGCGCGTGAGACTTCGCGACGGGTATAGTCCTAGGGACAAGGCCGGGAGCCATGCGGGGGGTTATAGCAAACGGGCCGGTGGCGCGCAATCACGGGTGGAGCCCTTTCGTGGCGCGCGCCAGGCGACAGACCGCATCTTGGCACGGTCGGGGCGGGCGGGTGAGACGGATCGAGGCTAGTAGCTCTGCTTCTCCAGCGTCGGGACGATTTGGCTCTGCTCGGTTTCCGTGATCTTGTAGCGGTTGTAGGGATTCTCGACCATTTGATTCGCGTAGAGGCGCCCGGTCGGCGCCGGCACCGTCAGGGTGATGTCGGCTGTGGTCTTGGGCGCGACCGTGACCGTTTCGCCGATGTCCTCGTGCACGTACGGATGCCAGATCTTGACGCGATAGGTTCCCGGCGGCACGTCCGTCAACTCGAAGCGTCCATGCTCGTCCGTGATCGTGTAGTAGGGATGGTCCTGGATCAGCGCCCAGCTTTCCATGTAGGCGTGGAAACCGCATTGCATGGTGAAGACGTGCCGGCCTTTCGTCATGCGCACGGTCTGCGTGACCGGCGTGCCCTCGTAGTGTTTGTGGAAATGCGCGCTCAATCCGGCCTGCTGCGGATACTTCGCGCTGATGGGCAGCGGCACGTTGAAGAGCACCCGCGGTCCCAAGTGGGACGTTTCGTAGGCCTGTATGTCGTGCATGGCCGGATCCATGTTGACGACGACGACGTCATGGTGATCGCGGACGAGGTTGACGAACGGCAGGAACCGGCAGTCCTTCGCTTCGATCCGAGGCGGCGGCGTCTCGGGAAACGGTTTCCCCTTCTCGATCGTTTCCAGGTACACGACCACGCCTCCAAACGCGCCGTCGGCATGTACGTCGAACGGCTGCAGCAAGCGCCATCCGCGGCCGTCCGAAATGCGACCGCAGTAGATCTGATCCGGCAGCGTCGTGAGATTGTAGCCTTTGGGTTTGGGCACGGGGCCGTCCAATCGAACGTCGCCGGTGATCGTGCCGCCGTCGGGTACCGTCGTAGTGTCGTATGCCTGGGCCGCTCCGGCCACCACCCACGCCGCGAGGATGGCCACGGCGCCGCTCATTCCAGTCAATCCGCTCATCTTCTCCTCCTCAGGCCGATCAGCTCGTTGCGTGCACGACAGCGCCGGCCGCAGCCGGCTCGATTCGCCCCCTTTGATACACCACCTACCACGCCGGCATACCTTGTACAAGCCCGGGATCGCGAGAGACCGCTACGCAAGGGTGACGATCTCGATGTCGGCGCTGCCGCGGCTCATGGTCAGTTGCACGTGGTCGGGGTGGCGATCCAGCGCCACGTCGACGCGTGTCGTGCCGATCGTGAGATTGCTGATTTCGACCCGCTCGAGAAAGGGAGGCAGGACGGGATGCTTGAACGTGACGCGCCGGCGCGGGGCGTCGATCTCCAGCCCGAGACAGGCTTGCAGCAGCAGGAAGCCCGCCCCAGCGGCCCAGGCTTGCGGCGCGCAGGCGGTGGGATAGAGCGTCGGGCTTTCGCCGGGGCGCCGGGGAAAGCCGCAGAATAATTCCGGCAATCGATGGAGGTCGAGGAAGAGGCTCGCGTCGAACAGCCCGGTGAGGATCCGGAGCGCGCTCTCTTTGTCGCCGTAGCGGGCCATGCCCGACGCGATCAGCGCATTGTCATGCGGCCAGACCGACCCGTTGTGATACGACATGGGATTGTAGCGGATTTCCGAGGTGGCGATGGTGCGCACCCCCCAACCGCTGAAGCAGGCCGGACTCGTTAACAGGCGCGCCGTGCGAGCGGCGCGCGCGGGGTCGGCGATGCCGGTCCAGAGGCAATGGCCCGCGTTGGAGGCGCGGACCCGGCAGGGCCGGCCGGTGCCGTCCAGCGCGAGCGCGTAGCAGTCGAGATCCTCGCACCAGAACGCCTGCTCGAACCGATCGCGGAGCCCGTCGGCCTCCCGTCGCAGCGCCTCCGCCCGCGCGGCATCTCCGAAAAGGTCCGCCAAGTCGGCCGCCGCCTGCTTCGCCTGATATACATACGCCTGCACTTCGCACAACGCGATCGGTCCGGGCGCGGCGGTCCCGTCGGCGTGGAAGACGGCGTCGTGCGAATCTTTCCATCCCTGGTGGACGAGCCCGTTCGCGGACTGGCGGGCGTAGGTGACAAAGCCCGTGCCGCCGGGATCGCCGAAGTGGTCGATCCACTGCAAGGCCCGTTCGACGTTGGGCCAAAGCGTTTCGATGAACGCGCGGTCGCCGCTCCGCCTGTAATAGGCGCCCGCCAGCGTGACGAACAGCGGCGTCGCATCCACGCTGCCATAGTACCGGCCGAACGGGATCTCCCCCAGCGCGGCCATTTCGCCGCGGCGCATCTCGTGGAGAATTTTGCCGGGCTGGGCATCCTGATGGGGCACGGTCTCCGTGGCTTGCGTGGCGGCCAAAAACGCCAGCACGCCGCGCGCGACGGCGGGATTCACCCAGAGGAGCTCGAGGGCGGTCATAATGCCGTCCCGTCCGAAGGGCGCGCTGAACCAGGGCACGCCGGCGTAGGGATAGGGCCCCTGCGGCGTCTCCGAAATCATCATGTGCAGATCGGCGGCCGAGCGGTTCAGCCAGTGGTTGAACTGCTCGTTCGAGGTGTACACGTGGCAGTCGCCGGCCTTGCCGGCCTGCAGCGCCTCCTGGGAGTCGGCCTGCGCGCGGTCGTACGCGACGAAGGCACGCGGAGCTGGCTGGTCGATCTCGCAGGCGACGGCCACGTCCCACGTCACATCGGTGTGCGGCCGCATCACGGTGTCGAAGCGGACGCAGTCGGTCTCCACGCCGGACGGCGCCGGGCTGCAACGCACCTGCGTGCGGCGCGTGGCCCGGTCGAGTCCTTCATAGCCCAGGGTCAGTCCATCCTGGCACTGGATCGTCGCCAGGCGGGCGCCGCGCCGGACCCGTTCGTGGCCCCTGGCTTCGAACAGATCCGCGTAGTCCGCGTCCACGGCCAAGGAGAGATTCACCGGGATGTCGTCGAGACCGTAGTTGTGGATCCGGATGCGCTCGAAACAGGCGCCTCTCCAGAGGAACCGCGTCCGGCACAGATGCAGGACATCGCGGGGGACCGCCACGCATTTGTCGAGCAGCATGTCGGGGTTGGTGAGATCGACCGTGAGGAGCGTATTGTCCTCTTTCACCGTTGCGCTCAACAGCAAGGGGCGCTGGCTTCCGATCGACAGCTCGAACCGGGAGAGGAACCGCGTGCCTTCATGGTAGAGCCCCAACGGGCTGGGCAGGACCGGATGGATATCGCCGTACCGATCGAAGACGCCGAAGGTCTCTCCCTGTTTGAGCACTTCCACGCGGTCGTCGGCCATCGTGGAGGTGGCGAGAATATAATACTGATCGTTCCAGCGGATGATGTTGTCCATCGATGAGCTCCCGCGACCAAGGTTGAGCGCTTAGGGAGCGGCCTTGCGACTCATTTTGCCGGCCACCAGTCCGGTGAGGCCGAGCGCCAGTCCGATCCCGACCAAGGCGGATTCCGGACCGAATCGTTCGGTGACCCAGCCGAACAGGCTGATGCTGATGATGGCCGCCGTCATGGCCCCCGTGCCGTAGAGTCCCAACGCCCGCCCGATCATGTGCCGCGGCACCGACTCCTGGAGGAGGCCCCAGGCGATCGGAGTGAAGGCGCCCATGCCCGCTCCGATCAGGGCCATGAGCATGCCGGCCATGTAGGGGTCCGACGTCCAGATCAGTCCGCCGGCGGCCGTGCTGCTTAACAAGCTGGTGCTCACGACCAGGCGCGCCCGCTCATGCAGGGGCCAATCCGTGACCCATTGGAGTCCGATGGAGGTCAGCAGCAGCCCGATGCCCATCGCCGACCACAAGTACCCGATTTCCACCGGCCCCAAGTCCAGCAGTTTTCTGGCGAAGACCGGAAACAGAGCCGTGAGGGCGCTGGTGCCGACCGTATACAGCGCCGCCGTGCCGGTCAACAGTAAAATTACGGGTTGGCGCACGATCCCGTGGCGCAGGCCATCGAGCAGATCGCGCCAGAGGGACGAACACGCCGCCGCCCGGATGCCGACCGCGGCCGGTTCGGCGAACTGCGCCAGCATGAGGCAGACGGCCGATGCCATATAGGTGGCGGCGTTGAGGCACAACACTTCCTGCGAGCCGTAGGCGGCGATCCCCAGCCCGCTCAGCGCGGGGCCGAAGACGATCCCGAGACTGGTCGTCGCCTGCAGCAGTCCGTTGGCGGCGGTGAATTGGTGGGGCGGCACGATGGCGGGGACCGCGGCGGTGAGCGCCGGTCCGAACACGGCGGTCGAGACCGCATGCAGGAGGACCAGCACGTAGAGCACGGACACGGTGAACCATTCGACGGGGATCAGGCAAGGAATCAAGCCGATCGTCACGGCGCGCAGCACGTCGCTGATGATGAGCAGCAGTTTTTTCGGCAGCCGATCGACGTAGACGCCGATGAGGGGACCCAGCACGATCGGGGGAATGGTCTGAAGGAGTCCGATCACCGATGTTTTGAGCGGGGAGCCGGTGATGGCGTACACGAACCAGAGGAGGGCGAGTTTCGAGATGCCGTCTCCAATTTGGGAGATGAGCTGCCCGGACCAGACCAGTCCGAAATTGCGGGTCAGCAGCAACGGGCGCGCCGCGGCCTCTCCGCGGCCTTCGGCGTACGGGGCCGTGGTCTGCGCGATGGCGGGGGAACCAGGCGGCCGGCCGGCCGGGCCGTGCATCAGCCGTCCCCCTCCAGCCGAACGTGGTCGGTCTTCACGGCGCGCACGCCCGGTACATGGCGTGCCGTTTCCGCCGCTTCGAGCGCGAACACCTGGAACCGCACCGAGCCGCTGAGTGAGACGATGCCGTTGTCCGTCTTCACGTCGAAGTTAGCCGCTTTCAGCGTGGCACTCCTGGCAAACCGCTCTTTGATCAAGGCGGTGATGTGTTCATCCTGCTTTTTCGCCAGCGTGGCTGTCAACGTGGAATCCACCTGGAGCTTGGGAACGACGGACTGGACCCCCGGGACCGCGCGCGCGATCTCCACGGCGGCCCCGATGTCCTCCTCGTGCGCGACGCGCCCTGCGAGCGTGACGGTCTGTTGATCCACGTCAACGTCCATATCGTACTGAAAGAGCCGGGGATCGGCCAGCAAGGCGAGCTTGACGGTCAGAATCAAGGAGCCCATCGGTTTCTTGGCGGCCTCTTTCTCCGGCGAGAGATCGGGTTTGGACGGTGGCGCCGGCTGAGGCTTGAGAATCGGTTCCGTAGATGGCTTGGGCTCGACAGACGGTCTCGGTTCGGCAGGCGGCTTGGGCTCGGTGGATGGTTTTGGCTCAGCGGATGGCTTCGGCTCCGTGGATGGCTTTGGTTCAGCCGAAGGCCTTGGTTCGTTAGAGAGCTTCGGCACAGGATTCTGCGCCTGTCCCTTGTCCTGCGGGTCTGCGGCGGCCGCCACGGAACCGGTCCACAGAAACGACAGGGCCAGAGGAAGCAGGACTGCGGAGACCGAGACAGATTTCATGCGTCCTCGTTTGGGAATACGCGGGTTCACCGTGTCCCTCCGGGAACCAGTTGCACGAGGAAGCCGAACAGGCAACGCCCGGCTCGTTTAGGAATGGGCGACCGCCGGTCTGGCTGAATAGGCCGGGGACGCCACGCGCGCCGCGGCCGGCGGATGAGGCGCGATTCGGCTGATCAATCCCGCCGCGGCGGCGGTCAGGAGGAGGATCAGGCTGATGCCACCGAGACTGGCGCCCGGTCCGATGGCGTCGGCGGCCCATCCGAAGCCGGCCATGCCCGCCATGGAGGAGGCCATGCCTCCGGTGGCGAAGCTGGTAAATACCCGGCCGAGCAGGTGAGCCGGCGTCAATTCCTGGAGCATCGCCCAGATCAGCGGCGTGAACAGGGCCGTGCTGCCGCCGATGAGCGCGATCATCGCGCCCGCCGCCAGCGGGGTCTGGAGAAAACTCAAACCGCCGACACAGAGGCCTCCGACGGCCAACGCACCGGAGATCAGGCGCAGCCGCTGCGACACATCGCCCTGTGCGAGCGTGGCCAAGCCCAGCGACGCGAGCAACATGCCGACTCCCAACGAGGACCAGAGCCAGCCCAATTGCATCGGGCCGACAGCCAACACGTCCTTGGCGAATACCGGCAGCAGAAAGACGAACGCGCTGACACCCAGGCTGTAGAGCGCGGCGGTGACCATCAACATGAACACCGTCCGGTGCTCGACGAACACGAAACGAAACCCGGCCAGCAGGTCGCGCCCGATTCCGGTCGTCCATCCGACCGACCTGGGCTGCAACGTTTCCCGCATCCGAATGGGTACGAGACAGAGGGCGGACAGGAGGAATGTCGCCGCGTCCACATAGAGGACGTTCTGCGCCCCGATCAGCGCGATGCCGATGCCGCTGGCCGCGGGGCCGACGAGGAGCCCGACGTTGGTGGTCGATTGCATCAAGGCGTTGGCGGCAATGAGCCGGTCCTTCGGTGCAATCAAGGGCACGGCGGAAGCGAGCGCCGGACCGAAGATGGTCGAGACGATGGCGGTGATGAACACGAGAACGTAAAGCCGCTCCAGCGTCAAGGCGTCGAACAGATAGAGCAGGGGAATCAGCAGCACGGCCAGCGTGCGGACCAGGTCCACGACGATCATGACCGGCTTCTTTCGGAACCGGTCCAGATACACGCCGATGAGCGGGCCGAACAACAGGGGCGGCAGTGTCTGGAGGAGTCCCACCACCGTCATCTTCATGGCCGAGCCGGTCAATTCGTACACGAACCACAACAACGCCACCTTGTTCAGGCTGTCGCCGATCTGGGACACGGTTTGTCCGGCGAACAGCAGGCCGAAATCCTTGGTTTTGAGCAGGTCCCATCCACGGGACTTGGCCGGTTGCGGGGTCTCCGCTGTTTTGTCGGCGGATGGTGTGAGCATGGCGTCTTCCTCCGATGCGTCGCGCACGATTTTCAACCTCACCCGAAGGTGGGACGATGGGACAGCCGGGATCGGACGGCGTGAAGCCGGGGCCTGATGCGGACCGTCCGCTCCTCGATGATGCGTTCGTACAAATCGGCGTAGTCGCGCGCCATCCGGTCCGCGGTAAACCGCGCGTCGAACGCGGCGCGGCACCGGCGCCGGTCGATGGACGGAATCCGCTGCACGGCGTCCGCCATCTCGGACAGCGATTCACAGACGAACCCCGTGACGCCGTGCTCGATGATTTCCGGGATGGACCCCCGCCGGTAGGCGATCACCGGCGTCCCGCAGGCCAGGGCTTCGATCAAGACGAGACCGAACGGTTCCGGCCAGTCGTAAGGACACACGAGCGCCGTGGCGTTGCCGATGAAGTCATCTTTTTCGGCGTCGGAGATTTCTCCGATGAATTCGATCAGCGGATGGTCGAGCAGCGGTTCGATCGTGGAGCGGTAATAGTGCTGGTCCGCCGGGTCGACTTTCGCCGCGATGCGCAGGGGGAGTCCGGTCCGCTTGGCGAGCTCAATCGCATGGTCCGGCCGCTTCTCCGTCGCGATGCGACCCAGAAAGGCGAGATACCCGTCGGGCTTGGGATGATAGGTGTAGAGCTTCCGTGGAAGTCCATGGTGCACCGTGGCCCGCCAATTGGCCCAGGGAAGCGGCCGCCGCTGCGCATCCGAAATCGACACCAGCGGCATGTCGCTGTATTCGCGGAACACGGGCTCCAACTCCGACAGATCCAATCGTCCGTGCAGCGTCGTGATCACGGGAGCCGGATTTCTCCGCCCCAGGGGGAATCCCAAAAAGTCCAAATGAGAGTGGATGATGTCGAAGTCGGCGGCGGCGCCCAACGCCCATTCCTGCAGCATGATGAGCGGAGCGTCCCGATTGAAGATCCCGGTATTGAGCCGAAGCGCCTGGGGACAGACCGCTTCCAGCCGAGCCGTCGTTTGAGAATCACCGCTCGCGAAGAGCGTCACGTCGTGGCCCATCTGGACCAGCTCTTCGGTGATATAGGACACGATGCGTTCCGTTCCCCCGTACAGCTTCGGCGGCACGCTTTCCCACAAGGGAGCGACTTGCGCGATTTTCATCGATGGTCCTTTCCGTCAAACATGATCGACATGTCTCTGGCGACAAGGTATCGGGCCGCGGCGTAGGAGGCAACGGACAAAACGCTCGGGCGAGACCGCAATACGTCCACCGCTACGCGGCCTGCCGTGAACCGTTCGAGGCCGTTCATTCAAACAGGGAGCCGATCCTTCGGATAGTGGACAAATCCGGGAAAAGACATGCGACTTTGTCCAGTGTTTAAGGGGAGCCGCTTTGGTACCCCAAAGGGGAGACAATACGAACGCACGTGGGGAACGGCTTCACGGTGGAGACGCGAGCCGGCCCATCCGGACTCGGCATCGGTCTGACTGTCTATGACACAACGAGCGCAACTCATTCCACACACGATTGATGTTTCGCATGAGAAAGGGGCCGCACGGCTGTGTGGAAAAATCAACAACTGTGGAGTTTCTACGCCGTAACTCAGTCAGTGGAAAGCGAGTCGGTCGTGCGTCGATGAACCGCGACGACGCGACAGAGAAGGCGTTGCTCGGCATCATGCAAGGAGTGTCCGATGAGGTCCCGGTTTTGCTTTCCGCAGCAAGATTCCCTATATAGTCACACCGACAGCGTTCAAAGGAGGTCAGGCATGCGTTACGAGTCGAGTGTCATTGCATCGGTCGTCGTGTTCGTCACAGCCCTGATGCTGGGGGCCTGTGCCGGGCCTGCGACCACCAGAACCGGCGCGGTGCACGACATCAGAGTCGCGGAAGGTCCCAATCCGGCCGATTTGATCGTGAATCCGGGGGACGAGGTCCGGTGGGTCAACTCCCGGACGCTTCCGATTCGAATCGACTTGGTGAACGTGAAGTCGGAAGATCTTGCGTGCGAACGCGGATTCTCCAATTTCTTGGGTATGATCGGCGAGTCGGCCACGATCAAGCCGAATGAAACGGCCAGCGCCTGTTTCACCAAGCCGGGCGTCGTCAATTACAACCTGCGGATGGATTCGGCGTTGCCCGGAGGGCAGGTCGTCGTTCCAGGCATGATCAGAATCGGAACCAAGCCGTAACGGACGATCAGGCGAGAGTCGAGACTTCGGCGGACAAGCCCATGCTGGCTCGGTGATGGACATGGCTCCGGCCAGTCTCAGGTATACCGGCCATGGTTCACGGAAGGAGCGCACGTATGATGAAGAGAGTGACCACACTGCTGATCGGGACAGCGCTACTGACCGGTTGCGTCAGCACCGGCACTCATGAGGAAACCCTCGCCCAATTGGAACAGACGCGCAAGAACGCGGCGGCGAACTTGGAGCAGGCCAAGAAAGAAGCGGCGGCCCGGATCAAGGCCTTGGAGGACGAAAAGGCCAAGCTCGCGCAGGAGTTGTCAAACGAGCAAGCCGCCGGCAGCCGGACCCGCCAGGCGCTGGTCACCTCCAACGAGAATCTGGATCGCGCGCTGGCGGCTCAACGGCAGCTGGAAGAAGAAGCGAAGAAAGCCCAGGAGGAGGCGAGGCAGGCCCAGATCACGGCCGGGGAGTTGCGGCGGGAACGCGATCTGTTGCGCGTCAAATCCGACGACTTGGAACGGAAGCTTCAGACCGCCCAACAGGAGGCGGCAGCGGCGGCCAAGGCAGTGGAAGAGGCGAACAGGCAGATGGCTGCGCTGGAGAAAGAAAAAGCCGCAACCGCCGGAGCGTTGGCCGAAGCCGACAACAAGGTGCGCGATCTCACGACCAAGCTCGAAGCCGAACAGAGCAAGGTGGCCGCGCTGCAGCAAGACAAACAACGGCTGATGGGCGGGACGACGACGGCCCAGGAGGAAATCGCCCGCCTGCAGAAGCAAGCGGGCGAGCTGGAGACGGAGGCGGCGCGCGCGAAGGATTTGGAGCGACGGCTGTCCGAGCGCGACCAGTTGATCGGGACCCTGCGCCAGGAGGCGGCCGACCGGAATGTGGTTGCCGCCAAGGCCGCGTTGCTGGCGGAGGATCTCGAAAAAAGCAAACAACGTGTTGCCGCGCTCACAAGCGAGTTGGCGACGCTTGGCGAAGAGGCGGCGCGCCTCAAGCAGGAGCGCGAGCAACTGGCGGCGAATCTGGAGGATGCGCGACGGCAGCTCAAAGCCGAAGAGGCGGCGAAGGCCAAGCTGGAGCAGGAGCGGGCCGCCAAAGAAGCGGAAATCCAGCGCTTGACGAAAACCCATGACGATCTGGCCAAGTCGCTTCAGGAGGAAATCACAAAAGGCGACGTCAAGCTCAAGCAGGTTCGGGATCGGCTCACCATCAACATGGTGGACCGGGTGTTGTTCGATTCCGGCCAGGCCCAGGTGAAGCCAGCCGGCCTCAAAGTGCTGAAGCAGGTCAGCGACGTGCTGAAGAAAGTGACGGACAAACAAATCCGCATCGAGGGCCACACCGACAACGTGCCGATCGGCGTGAAGCTGCGCGAAAAGTTTCCGACCAACTGGGAGCTCTCGACGGCGCGGGCCACCAGCGTGGTGCGGTATCTCATCGAGGAGGGCGGGATCGATCGCGCCATGATCTCCGCGGGCGGGTTTGCCGATACCAGGCCGGTCGAGAGCAACGACACGGATGCCGGCAAGGCGGCCAATCGCCGCATCGAGATCGTGCTTTATCCCAAGGATCTCGCCGAAATTGTGAAGGGAGAGCCGTAACCGTCGCGCGCACGCGGGGGCAGGTGAGGGCGGAAGAACTTACCCGAGACCCTCACCGCGCGCGCTTGGCGCACCGCAGGCGGGGCATGTCCATCGATGGCGCCCAAGCCAAGTCCAGAGCCGCCTCAGCCAGCCGGTTCGGAGGGAAGGACGGACCTGGGCGAGGCACCGGGGCAACGATCATCGCCGTGGGCCGGCGAAGAGTCGGACGACCTTCCGCCCGTGGGGCCGGAAGGAGGATGCTCGTGCGCTCGTCGTCGGGCCGGGCCGAACCGCTGACCGAATCGGAGCCTTTCACCGGGCTTCGACCGTGCGCACCGCCTTCACGATCTTTGCCTGCCGGACCTGATCCAGGAACCGCTCGCGCTGGTCGGCCGGCGAAGTGATCTCCACCGCCTGCCAGCCGTCCCGGAATGTTCCCTTGCGTCCCTTGAGGTCCTGCACCCACCGCTCGATGCTGTCTTGGCTCGTGCCCTCCTGGAAGGTGACCCAGAACAGGAGCGGCTGGGGCTCTTGGGCGCGGCGTCCCTCGGCGATCTGTTGGTTGGCCGGCTCGTCCTTGTGTTGCGCGAGGTCGCCGCTGCTCGATTTGGAAGGCGTGGCTTTCGAGACGTCGATGCCCGCCGCCTTCAGCCGCTGCTTGAGCTCCTGGTTGCTCCGTTCCAGGTCCAACCGTTCCTTGCTCAACCGGTCGTTGGCGATCGTGAGACTGTGAATTTCCGCCTGCAGCTCTTCCTGCGCGCTCTGAGCCCGGGTCATCAACAGCCGTGAGACGCGGTCGACTTCGCGCCCCATGCCTTTGTCCCGCTTTTCGATCTCCCGCTGCACGGTCAGGATGCCGGAGGCCACGGTGTCCTGCGCCGCCGAGAGCTTCGTGATGGTCCGCTGCAGCTGCGCCATGTTCTGCTGCTGCGTTTGGATGGTATCGACGGCCTTGGCCTGCATCTGCATCAGCTCCGTCAACCGGCGCTCCAGTTTTTCCACTTCGGCGAGCGGCGCGACCCAGGGTGCCTGAGCGGGCGTGAGGGGGGGCGGCGTGCGATCGCCGGCGCTCCATCCGGTGAAGCGATCCGCGGCCAACCCGACCAGCACCAGGGCCACCAGCGCCTGCGTGAAGGCCATGGTCCGGAGGCCAGGAACGTGCGCGGGCACACCCTGCCAGGCCATGTTCTCGGCTCGACGGCCGAGCCACCGGCGCGCCCGCTGCCAGAGGGGCGGCGCAGGCGTGAACGCCGCGTTGACGGTGGCGCCTTGCGCATGGTTCCGGACGTCGAGCTCGATGGCGTCCCGGCCCACCGCGATGCGGGCGCTTTTGAATCCGTGCTCCGGCGCGCACAGCCCGCCCAGCAAAATGCCGTCTTCAGATCTGACCTGGACGGTGTGGATGCGGGCGGCATGCTGCACATGCAGCACGGCGTCCCGTCCGCCGCCGTCGAGCTCGCCGACGCGCTGGTCATTGATGAACAGATGGAGCGGGTGCGAGGCTCGCCGTCGAGGACGATCGGACGCCGACTGCATCCGATTCAATAAATGCGTGCGATAGTGGGTGAGATTGTCGTGTTCCATGGTGCGCCACCCTCCGATTATGACGGGTGAATGTGAACGTCCACCCGGGGTTTGTCGATCGACGCCGTGCGCGATCCGCCGATGTTCCACGCGATCTGCACGCAATCCACGCACAGCGCCAAGTGCCACGTGCGATAGTCTGTGCCGTATCCCTGGGCGTACATGTCTTCCCAGTCCATTCTGGAGAGACAGGGATAATGATCCGGCTCACTCTTCCGATAATGGTTTTGCGCGAAGCGGATCAGCCGTTCCGCGTCGGCATTGAAGCGGTGGCGGTGATGGGCTTGCTGCCGCTCCAATTCCGCCATCTCGTCGGCCGTGAGACCCGTATCCTCCAGCGTGCGTTGCCAGCCGGAGTCCCGCCACCGTTGAAAATTCTTATAGATCCGTTGGCTTTCCGATCCCGCCATGCCCAAGACGGCGATGACCTGCCCGGGACCCAGTCCGTAACAATGATAGTAGAGCGCGATGAGCGCGTCGCGACTGATCACGGCCCGGCTCAACCATCCGTCGATCAGCCGGCCGAACGGGGTCAGCAGGTCCGGATGGTAGCAGAACGGCTCCGGCTGGCTGTGCTGCCGGGCGACGAGCGAGTCCAGCAGGAACAGCGGCCGGCACGGCACTTCGGTGCGCCCACAAGCCAGAAACCGTTCCAGATACTCCGCGCCCCAGCGCAGGACGAATTTTTCATGGGCGACGTCGTCGCTCCATTGTCCCGTCTCGCGCAGGAACCGCTTCGTGTAATTGGCGGCCCGGTCGAGAAGCTCCGGCAGGGCCCGCGCCACGACCTGGTCAAATTCCTCGCTCGTCGTCACGACGCGATCCAGGCGGGCCGCCTCCGCGGCGGCATCCGCTGCACCCCGCTCTTTGTGCGACGCGATCATGCGTTCGTATGACATTGTGCCTCCAAACTCCGCAGGGCGCACTGGACAAATGTGGCGGCGCGACCGCCGGATTTGTCCGTTGTCCGCCCTGAGCCGCCCTGGTAAAAATCACAGGTGGGTCGTGCATAGGGCACGGCCGGTACTCGTTCATTCCATTCACATTGTTCGAGGGAGGCTCTTATGAAGCGGTTCAGCATGGTCCTGGCGTTGGCGGCGTTCGTCGGCATGGGCGCGATGTCTACCCTGGCGCTTGCGGATGAGGACAAGAAGAAGGAAGAGAAGAAGGGCGGCCACGTGGTCGTGCAGATGAGCGACGACAAGAAGGAAGAAAAGAAGGACAAGGGCGGACACGTCGTGTTTGGCGACGACAAGAAAGACGAGAAGAAGGACATGGGTGGGAAGTAAGCCGGTCCACAGGGGCGCAGCCCTCGGCTGCGCCCCTGGCCCCCGCACCGTGTCAGCTTCTGCTCGCTTGTCCGCGCGCTCATGGCCGCGGCGCCTCCCTCAAACACTGGGTCTCACCCCCTTCGACTCCTCGGCCTCCGGTGTGCGATCCAGCCGGTGGACGAGAAAGCGAATCACGTCTTCCACCTGTCCTTGATGATCGAGATAAAACTCCGCCCGCGAGTCGGTGTGGTGGCCCACCCGAATCCCCATGGCCAATCCGTCCCGTAGCGCGAAGACTTCCTCGTCGGCTCCATCGTCCCCGACATAAAAGAGGCCGCCGAGGCCCAGGCGTTTCATGAGCGCCAGGGCCGCTGCGCCTTTGCCCGCGTGCGCCGGCGGAAGCGCATTCACGCAGGCATGGCCGAACGTGAGCCGGGGTTGGGGTGTTAATTCTTCCAACAGCGCGGTGAGCGCGAGCCGGGTGTGTGCCGGGTCCTTGGCCCCGCGATAGTGGAGCGTGAGCGTGTAGCGCTTGTGTTCGACCTCCACGCCCGGCAGCCTCAGCGCCGGTGGAGCGCCCACGGTCAGCGCCTGCATCCATGCAAGGCAGGTTTCCTGGGCCCGGTGGAGCTCGGAGGGATGGGTGAGGGGGCTTTCGAGGCCATGGTTGCCGATGGTGTGGGGGACGATGCCGTTGAGCCGCGGGTGCAGATCGTCCAGCGAACGGCCGGAGACCACGACGCAGGGCGCGCGACGACTCAACTCGCTCAGCCATTCCTGTGTGGAGCGGGGCATCCGGACGCGGCTGCGGTCCGGCGACAGAGGCGCGAGCGTGCCGTCGAAATCGAACCCGTACAACACAGCTTGTCCCGTCAGAGCGCGGAGGCGGTGGCGTCCTTCGTGGGACAGCGCGTGAGAGCGGGTCACGCCCCGCCTCCGATAATGACCCGCGTGTCGGGCTCTCCGACTTCACGCGCGATGCGGGCGCGCTGCCGCATGCGGGCGGCATCCAGCAGCATGCGGCCGGCCCACCGGTAGACGTTGAACTCCTGCACGATGCCGCGCATGCTCTGCATCCGGGCCCGCTGTTCGACGGCGGGCATGGTGAGCGCGAGGTGCAGCGCCGCCGCGCACTCATCGATGTGGTACGGATTGACGATGAGCGCTTCCGGCAGCTCGCAGGCGGCCCCCGCGAATCGGCTCAGAATGAGCACGCCTTGCTCATCGTCTCGAGCGGCGACGAATTCCTTCGCGACGAGGTTCATTCCGTCGTGCAGACTGCTGACCAGACAGAGATCCGCGGCGCGGTAGTACGTCATGAGGTCGGACGGATCGTGGTGTTCGACGAGCAGCACGATCGGTTGATACCCCTGGTGCCCGAACCGGTCGTTGATGCGTTCAGCCAGCGCCCGCACCTGGTCCGCGAACGTCCGGTATTGCTCGATGGTGGAGCGGCTGGGCGCGGCGATCTGGATGAAGGAAAACGCGCCGATCCATTCGGGCTGGAGCTCCAGGAGGCGTTCCACCGCCAGGAACCGCTCGAGGATGCCTTTGGTGTAGTCCAGCCGCTCGACACCGAGACCGAGTCGATGCTCCGGCGACACGCCGTGTTTGCGGCGGACATGCATCCGGCAATCGGGCACGGAAGGCTGCTCGCGGAGCGCGGCGCTCGGCCACTCGATGGAGATCGGGTAGTGGTTCACCGCGGTGAGCTTGCCGCCGTATGAAATGGTGGACGTGTCGCGGTCGATCCGTGATTCCAGGAGCCGGTCGACGCTGTCGAGGAAGTTGCTGCAATGGAATCTGGTGTGGAAGCCCAGGATGCTGCTGCCCAGCAAGCCTTCCAAGATCTCGCGGTGCCAGGGGCAGATGGCGTAGCGTTCGGAGTTGGGCCAGGGGATGTGCCAGAACGTGATGACGGTGGCCTGGGGGAGGTGGTCCCGGATGATCTTCGGGGCGAGCGCCAGATGATAATCCTGCACAAGCACGACGGGATTGTCGGTCTTCGCCTCCTCGATGACCGCCATCGCGAAGCGTTCGTTCATGTCCCGGTACTGTTGCCAGTCGGAGGAGCGGAAGACCGGCCGCACATGGGCCAGGTGGCACAAGGGCCAGAGGCCTTCGTTGGCGAAGCCGTAGTAATAGCCGGCTTCCTCTTCGGCCGACATCCAGATGCGCCGGATGGAGTAGGCGGGCCGGTCGGGCGGGACGCGCACGTGGCCGCGGGCGTCGACGGTTTCACGGTCCGCCGATCCGCTGCCGTGCGCGATCCACACGCCCGAACAGGCCCGCATCACCGGCTCCAGGGCTGTGACCAGACCGCTGGCCGGCACCTGCACGTCGATGCGGTCCTCCTTCCAGTTGTGAATGTAGGGCTCGCGGTTCGAGACGATGATGATCTCGTCTCCTGCGAGATAGTCGTGCAGAATGGTCTTGAGCGCCAGCGGCGTCCAGGTCATCTGGCTTTCGTCCCGCATGCGCTTTTCCGATTCGAGCTGGTGGATGAGCGCGCGAAGATCTTTGGCGACCGGCTGGAGCTCCGGAGCGTGCCGGTGGTCGCCGAGCAGCGCCAGCAGCCCTTCCCCGCGGAGCATGGAGCGCACGCCGCTGACCCAGCCCTTCCAGCTCAAATGGGCCACCATCACCGTGACGAGCGAGATGACCGCGCCGATGACGGCGAACAGGTAAAAGAGATACCACTTCGTATCGCTACTGCGGCGTTGCACCCAGCTCATGTCGTGCACCAGCATGAGGCGCCCGAACAGGCGCCCGTTGCCCTGCAACTCCGCGGCCGACACGTGGACGGCGCCCTGCGCCAGCTGTAGGACGGCGGTTTGGCCGGGGGCGACGGCGGCCGTCCCGTCGCAGGGGATGGAGTCGGGGTAGGTTTGGGTTTTATAGATGAGTTTGTTGTCCCGGTCGCAAAAGGCGACGGCATAGAGCCGTTCGTCCTGAATCAGCCGCTGGAGATAGCTCACCAGTTTGGGCTTGGACTCGGTCGTCAACAGTGTGATCAGGGGCTCTTCGATGGTGCTCGCAATCAGCTTGGAACGAATGTCCAGATCCCGGACGAACCATTTGACGGTGAGGGTGTCCACCAACGGGATCACGGCATAGGCCAGCCCGGCGAGGACGATCGCGAGGGGCAGGATGAACCGAAGAGACAAACGCATTGTTCACCTCCGATGAGCGGCCGGGGGTGCCGGCCTGTCACGGATCATGGAAGCGCGCCTCGCGCGCGGGTGGCTCCACACGACCCGGCGCCGTGTCGCCCGGCAGCATCGTACGGGCGGCGTTTCGGATCGCTCGCGATAGTTGCTCTCATCTCCGCCCATCGTCGAATACCCATCGCGTCCCCGTCTCGCAACCGGAAAACGAAGGCCGCACCCTCGATCCGGCTGAGCTGGGACACTGTCTCGGATGAAGTGGGCGGAGCGACCCCCTATGAGACGCGTCTCAGGAGCCGGGAGAGGGCCTACCCGAGATGCGCGGCAAGCGGCGGATGAAACAGCGTGGAGACGAGCATGGGATGGACGGCGACCTGCGGCACGTCGGTGACGTGTCGCGCCTTGGTCAAGGGAGCAACCCGCACCATGGACGGCGGTACGGAAAACCCTTCCAGGATGGAATTATCAGGCGCGTCCGCCGCGGCTCCCGGGTTCAGCAACGTGACGGGTACTCCGAGCATCTGGACGATCACGCAGAGACAGAAGAACAACAGGACCATACCCCAGGTTGACCAGAGTCGGGCCTCTGTATGGCGGCGCAGCATCGGGAGAAATCATACCCCGTCCCTCGGTGGAGAGCAAGCTTGACCGGCCCGAGCCTGAAGATTACAGTGAGGGCATGACACGCGTAAGGATCGGCGGATGTCTGCTCCTGGTGTTGCTCTCCATAAGCGCCCAAGCCTGGGCCGAGTCTCCGTCCTTTGACCCCGATCAGCCGTTCACGCGAGGGTGGTCGACGCATCAGTTGCGGTCGTGGCTGAACCGGGCGCTCGATGCGCTCGAAGATCATGTGGACATCACGGCTGGCGCAGACGGCCAGGACCAGCGCCGGCGGTTCGAATTCAAGTTCTACCCCAAAGGCAAATCCCAGTCCGATGAACACGTCGGCGCCGAAGGCTGGTTCCGCCGCTCCCCAAATGGCGACCGGCAGGATTTCCATCTGCGCTTTCACCGCTCCCATGACTCCGCCGCCCGTCCGGCTCCGCCGGACGTCTTATAGGCTGCGCGTCCGAACCTTCCGCAGCGCATGGCTGGCGTCTGGACCCTGTTCCACCGTCGCGGCTCCGGGCGGGTTGCTGATGAATCTCTTTCTGCCGACTTCCGGTATGAGAGGCTAGGTTTCCCTACTTCGCTTCTGTATAATCCCGCCGTCCGTATTCCCCTCACAGTAGGAGACTCGCATGGCGGAGAAAGACGAGAAGAAGCGCGCGCTGGAATTGGCCCTGTCCCAGATCGAAAAGCAGTATGGGAAAGGGGCCATCATGAAACTCGGAGCCGAGGAGAGGCCGGCCGATGTCCCGGCCATTTCGACCGGCTCGTTGGGATTGGACATTGCGCTCGGGGTGGGCGGGTTGCCCCGCGGGCGCGTCATCGAAATTTTCGGCCCGGAAGCCTCGGGAAAAACCACGCTGACGCTCCACTGCATTGCGGAAGTCCAGAAGACGGGCGGCGTCGCCGCCTTCATCGACGCCGAGCATGCGCTGGATCTCACCTATGCGAAGAAATTGGGCGTGCAGGCCGACGATCTGCTGGTGTCCCAGCCGGATACCGGAGAGCAGGCCTTGGAGATCGCCGAAACGCTGGTCCGCAGCGGGGCGATCGATCTGATCGTGGTGGATTCGGTCGCAGCGCTGACGCCCAGGGCCGAGATCGAAGGGGAAATGGGCGACGCGCACATGGGTTTGCAGGCGCGGCTCATGTCCCAGGCGTTGCGGAAGCTCACCGGGGCGATCTCCAAGTCTCTCACCACCGTCATTTTCATCAATCAGATCCGCATGAAGATCGGGGTGATGTTCGGCAACCCCGAGACCACGACCGGCGGCAACGCGCTGAAGTTTTACTCGTCCGTGCGCCTCGACATCCGCCGCATCGAATCCATCAAAGAAGGCCAGGACGTCATGGGCAGCCGCGTCCGCGTCAAGGTGGTCAAGAACAAGATGGCCCCGCCGTTCAAGCAGGCGGAGTTCGACATCATGTTCGCCGAAGGCATTTCCAAAACGGGCGAACTGGTGGATCTCGGCGTCGAGAAGCGGGTCATCGAAAAATCCGGCGCCTGGTACTCCTATAAAGGAGAGCGGATCGGGCAGGGCCGGGAGGCGGCACGGGACTTTCTCAAGAACAATCCCGGCACCGCCCGCGACGTCGAAGCAAAGCTCCGGGAGCTGGCCGGCGTCCCGGCCCGCGGAGAGAAGAAGCCCGAGGCCAAGGACGAAAAGCCGGCCGCCAGAGCCGAGGACAAGCGGGCGCACAAGTAGGATGCTGTCCATGGCGCGGAGCGCCTGTTCCGGGACGATGCCGCGGAGGCGGGCGTGCGCCTTGCGCGGTGAGACGGACGGGGAACCGTGACGGCGCGCAAGGCGAAAACCACGCCGGCCGAGTCCTGGATGCCGCTGGCCGTCCGCTACCTCGCCCGCTGCGATCGGACCGTCGCCCAGATCGAGCAGTTCCTCGCTGCGCAAGGCGCCGCTCTCGCCGACGTGCGCGCGACCGTCGCCCGCTTGATCGATCTGCAGTACGTCAACGATCGTACCTACGCGGAGCGGTGGGTGGAACGCCGGGCGGCCCATCGTCCCATGAGTCGCACGCGTCTCAGCGCGGAACTGCGGGCGAAGGGCGTCATCGACCGCGTAGCGGATGAAGCCATCGCCGCCGTGTTGCGGGGCACGACGGAAGAACAGCTGGCCCGCCGGGCGTTGAGTCAGCATCAGCGGCGGCGCGGGCGCCGGTTGACGCCTGCCCGGAAAGTGGGCTTCCTACGCCAGCGGGGTTTCGATGAGGAGATCATCGCCCGTATAATAAGTGAATCCGATGCACAAGGATGAGAGCAGGCGATCCATGGGACATAGCGCGCGCGAGCTCCGGCAAGCGTTTCTGACGTATTTCGAGCAGCAGGGCCATCAGGTGGTGCCGAGCTCGCCGCTGATTCCTCAAGCCGATCCCACCTTGCTCTTCACGAATGCCGGCATGAATCAATTCAAGCCCGTCTTTTTGGGCGAGGAGACGCGGCCCTACGCGCGGGCGGTCAGTGTGCAGAAATGCCTGCGGGCCGGCGGCAAGCACAACGATCTGGAGAACGTCGGCTATACCCGCCGCCACCACACGTTCTTCGAGATGCTCGGAAATTTTTCCTTCGGCGATTATTTCAAGGACGAGGCGATCCGATTCGGCTGGGAGTTCTTGACGCAGACGGTCGGCTTGCCGAAGGACCGCATGTGGGTCACGATCTTCCGCGAAGACGATGAGGCGGATCGCCTCTGGAAGAAGATCGGCGTGCCGTCCTCGCGCATCGTGCGGTGCGGCGAGAAGGATAATTTCTGGCAAATGGCGGACACGGGCCCCTGCGGCCCCTGCTCGGAGATTCACTTCGACCAGGGCCCGGCCGTGCCGGGCGACGAGACACCGAACGGCGAAGGGGACCGGGTCATCGAAATTTGGAACCTCGTGTTCATGCAGTTCAACC
>CAZXRB010000023.1:0-44574 GCA_964642845.1 uncultured Nitrospira sp. | reverse complement strand
GATGACACGATGATTCTGCTCCGTTTCTTGCGCTACGAACTCGATCAAATCCGTGGTGCTGCTCGGCGGCACTTCCTTGGCCGCCGCCGGGCCCGCATGCACGCGGCCCATCTTCTTGAGCTCTTCCCAGACGTTCTTGTCGGCCGCGTAGAACTTCAGGGTCTTGCCAGGATGAATCTTTTGCCAGAAGTACCCGCTCTCGGCATTCCCGCCGAACACGGCGATGTTGATCCACACCGCTTCATCGTAGGGGTCCAGGACGACCACCCGGCCCTGGAGCGTCGTCGGCTTGCTCATGTCGCCCCACTCGAACCGCTCCTGGAATGCTTCGATGGCCAGTGCGGTGGAAGCCATGCCGGCCACCAGCGCAACGGCTGCCAGAATGGCTCCGCCTTGCTTCTGAAGCTTCATAATCGCGTCCTCCTTCAACAACAAATGAAAAAAGGATGAAAGAAAGCTGAACGATCTGTCTTTACTTGAGCACCTTGAAGCCGGTGATCGTGCGGCCGTCCAGGGTCACTTCCATCGCCACGAGCTCCTGCGACGCCTTGATGATCTGGTCCATCAACGCCTTGTCCTTCACCGCCAGGCGAACGGTCGTCGCGGCATGGTACCAGCCGGAATAGGGATTATTCTTTTCCGTTCCACCGGTAAATCCCCAGGCGCAGCAGGTGAACAACGGATCCGGCGGCTTCACATCCAATTGCGTGGAGGATCGCCCAGCCGGCGTGCCGGAGGCCGGCTCACCGGTATTCCAATATTGAATGCCGAACAGCAGCTCTCCGTCAGGGTTGTCGGCCCACTGCGACCACACACGACCTTGCAAGGTCTTGGTGGTTTCGGCCTTGAGCGGTTTGCCGCCGACGATATAGTCAGCGGGCCCCCCACCCGACGGAGCGTCGGCAGCCGCGGCAAAGTCGGCCGCTAGCAAGCCGAGAACAGAAAATACTGCAACAGCGGCTAGAACTACGACCCTCTTCATACCTAGTCCCTCCTTATGAAAATAAAACTCACGACCTGATGAACATCGCTTTGAAGACGATAAATCCGTACAAACCATTTCCGAGCCGTCGAGCGAAAGAAAATCGCTTATGCCCCCCTTTCTTGCTGTTGTTCCTCCGCCGTCCGCCTCGCGCCGATTGCTGGGAGTAGAAAACGCGGCAATGGTACTGAAACGGCCACTTTGTGTCAAGGGATGCCGGCTCAAAATAATGTTCTCGCAATCCACAGGGATTGTCTTTGTAGTCCAAATACTTATCGAATTCTTGAGCGACGTGTGATCGCCGGTAAGACGAGGCTCTATTAAAAAATTCTCATCTCAGCGAGGCCAGCTGTCTCGGAGAAAGAGGTCCGAGCACCGTCACGGCCTGAGGCTCCGCCAGGAGTTGCGGCGCGACGTGGCACACATGATCATCCGTCAGCGCGTCGATTTCCGCCAGCATCTCTTCCATCGTGTTGTGGCAGCCGGCGACCAATTCATCCTTCGCGAGCTTGTTCATCCGACTATGCGAACTCTCCAAGCTCAACATGAGGCTGCCCTTCATCTGCTCCTTGGTTCGGCGGACTTCGGCCTTCTCCAGGCCTTGGGTCGCCAGCCTCCGGATCTCCCGCTTGATGAGGGCCACCACGCGCTCGACCTCACGAGCCTGCGTGCCGGCATACACCGTCATGGTGCCGGCATCTGAATAGCCGGACAAGAAGGAGTAAATGGAATAGGCCAATCCGCGCTTCTCACGCACCTCCTGAAAGAGCCGCGAGCTGACACTGCCGCCCAAGACGCTGTTCACCACATACGCGGCATAGCGGTCCTTATGGCCGGCCGGGACACCGCGCAATCCCACACAGACATGCGCCTGCTCCAAGGATTTCCGCTTGACGACGGTCCCGCCGCAGAGTTCCGCCGGCCAGCGCTTCCGCGGGAAACCAGCCGCGCCGGTCCGCCTTTTGCCGAACTGGCGGGCGAGAGTCCGCTCCAACACGCGCTGGTCGAAATTTCCGGCCACGGCGATGACGATCTCCTCCGGCCGGTAATGGCTCTCGATGTAGGCGAGCAGATCTTCGCGCCGCAGGCGGGCAATCGTCGCTTCCTGTCCGAGAATAGGACGGCCCAGCGGATGCCGACCCATCACTTGTCCGATATGGAGTTCCTGGACCAGGTCTTCGGGATCGTCCTGGACCATGCGGATTTCCTCCAGAACCACCTGCTTTTCCTTTTCGATTTCCTTGGCGCCGAAGCGGGAATGGTGGAAGAGGTCCGCCAGCAGATCGAGGGCCTCGGTGAGATGCTGATCGAGCACTTTGACGTAGAAGGTCGTCGTCTCCCGCGTCGTGAAGGCGTTCATTTCGCCCCCCAGCGCGTCGATTTCCCGCGAGATGTCGGTGGCCGACCGCCTGGTCGTTCCCTTGAAGAACATGTGTTCGATGAAATGAGAGTAGCCGGCTTGCGCCGGCGTTTCATCTCGCGATCCGGCATTCACCCAGATGCCGACCGTGACGGATTTGAGGGTGGGAATCCGCTCGGTGACGAGACGGATTCCGTTATCCAAGATGAGCTTGCGATACAAGGAAATTACCCGGCCGTGGGTTCCTTGGCGCCGGTGGGAGCCGGCATGGTTTCTTTGCGGCTGAGACGGATCTTCCCCTGCTTGTCGATTTCCAATACCTTGACCAGGATCTGGTCACCTTCCGCGACTTCGTCAGCGACCGACTTGACCCGGTGATGGGCCAACTGGGAAATGTGCACCAACCCGTCGGTCCCCGGCAGCACTTCGACAAAGGCGCCGAAATCCATGATCTTCCGGACCGTCCCCAGATACGTTTTGCCGACCTCGACTTCTTCCGTAAGGCGGCTGATCATGTCTCTGGCCTTCTGCAAGGACGCCTCATCCGACGAGGCGATGGTAACGACGCCCGAGTCCTCGATGTTGATCTTGACGCCGCAGTCGGCCTGGATACCGCGGATCGTCTTGCCGCCTTGGCCGATCACGTCCCGGATCTTGTCCTGCTTGACCTTCATCGTGAAGATGCGCGGCGCAAAGGGCGAGAGGTTCGCGCGCGGCTGGCTCAGCGCCTTGGCCATTTGGCTGAGAATGTGCAGCCGGCCGGTGCGCGCCTGCTCGAGCGCCTGCTGCATCAGCGCGGTCGTAATGCCGCCGATTTTGATGTCCATCTGCAAGGCGGTCACGCCGTTCTTGGTCCCGCAGACCTTGAAATCCATATCGCCCAGATGATCCTCCAATCCGAGAATGTCGGACAGGATCATGACGGCGTCCCCTTCCTTGATGAGGCCCATCGCGATCCCAGCCACCGGCTCCTTGATGGGGACTCCGGCGTCCATCATCGCAAGCGTGCCGCCACAGACCGTCGCCATCGAGGAGGAGCCGTTCGACTCGAGAATTTCGGAAACGATGCGCAGCGTATAGGGGAACACGTCCTTGCCGGGGATCACGGGTTTCAACGCCCGCTCCGCCAAGGCCCCGTGCCCTACTTCACGCCGGCCCGGCGAGCGAAGCGGCCGGGCTTCGCCCACGCTGAAGGGCGGAAAGTTGTAATGGAGCATGAAAGTGCGGGTGTACTCGCCTTCCAACGCGTCGATTCGCTGCTCATCGTCCGTCGTCCCCAGCGTGACGATCGCGAGACTCTGGGTTTCCCCCCGCGTGAAAAGCGCCGACCCATGGGTGCGCGGCAGCACGCCGACTTCGCACGTAATCGGCCGGATGTCCGCCGCACCGCGCCCGTCTGCCCGTGCGCCCTTTTCCAGGATCATCTGCCGCACTTCGGTGTACTCGAGACCGTGGAAGACGATCTTGATATGCCGTTCGCTGTCCGGCGCGTCAGGGCGTTTCAGCTTCTCCACCGCCTCGGCCAGAATCTGATCCAGCCGCTCCTGGCGCGCGGTCTTGTTTGGAATCATGATCGCGTCGCGAATGGGCTGCGCGACGAGCGCTTTGACCTCCGCGGCGAGGGCCGGATCGATCGATTCCACTTTCACCGCACGCGTGGTGTTGCCGACCTTCTTGGCCAACTCTGAAATCTTGGCGACGATTTTCTTGATCTCGGCATGCGCCAGCTCCAGCGCCTCCAGCATGGTCGCTTCCGGCAATTCGTTGGCTCCCGCTTCCACCATCATCACGGCATCGGCAGTGCCGGCGACCACCAGATGGAGCTCGCTCTTCTCCATCGTTTCGATGTCCGGATTGACGACGAACGCGCCGTTCACACGGCCGATCTTCACGCCCGCCACCGGCCCCTGAAACGGAATGTTGGAGATGGCCAAGGCGGCCGACGCAGCCGTGATGCCGAGCACGTCCGAGGAGCCGGTTTTATCGGCGGACAGCACCGAGGCGATGACTTGCGTTTCGAAGTAGTAGCCCTCGGGGAACAGCGGGCGCAGGGGTCGGTCAATGAGGCGGCTGACCAGCACTTCTTTTTCCGACGGGCGCCCTTCCCGCTTGAAGTAGCCGCCCGGAATCTTGCCGGCGGCGTACGTCTTTTCCTGATAATCGACGGTGAGGGGGAGGAAGTCGACGCCGGGCTTCGCGGTCTGCGACGCCACCGCCGTGGCCAGCACCACGGTGTCGCCATACGAAGCCCACACCGACCCGTCGGCCTGCTTGGCGACGCGGCCGGTCTCCAGCCGGAGCGTCCGCCCGGCGAGTTCCATTTCAACAACGTGTACCATCTATGGTCTCCTCTGGTTAGGTCCCACAGATGCCCACAGAGATGGGCTCAGGCGAAGTACAAAGGCAAAAGGAAAAAAGCAAAAAGTATCCATGCGGGCCACGCCCTCCTCCCTTTTGCCTTCTTACTTTGGGCTTTTCCCTTCCACCTGAGCCCATGTCCGTGTTCACCTGTGTGACATTGAAATGCCGGCTGCCGCCGTATTGCGGCAGCGGTGTGCACGGCACGGCTACTTGCGAATGCTGAGCCGATCGATGATCGCGCGATACCGGGCATCATCGATGTCACGAAGATAATCCAGCAACCGCCGGCGCCGGCCGACCAATTGCAGCAGCCCGCGACGGGAATGGTGATCCTTCTTGTGCATCTTGAAGTGCTCGGTCAAATACGCAATCCGATTGGTCAGCACGGCAATCTGGACTTCCGGCGAGCCGGAGTCCTTCTCGTGCTGGCGGTATTGCTTGATCAGCTCGGTCTTCGCTTCCTTGAGTAATGCCATGGCTCTCTTTCCTCCTGGGTCCGCTTAGTTGAGTGATGCACTCTCCACGAGAACTTTCTTAATGGTCACGGGACCCGCATGTCGGCCATCGTAAGTCCCGAGGGCCAGCAGGCGCCCCCGTTCGTCCTGCAGCCGGACCGTCACCGGCTCGGCCGCCGCACGAAGGGCGCCCAAGCCGCCGGGCGTCACCGGGGCGCCATGCAACACACGGCGGGCTTCCTGGTCCGAGACGGTGACCGCCGGCAGCGTCGCCAGAACCTGGTTGAGCGGCAGAATCCGCGTGGACAAGGTGCCGACCGCCACGCAATCGGCCACCTGCTCGACCGTGATGGCCTCGTCGATGGACAAGGGCCCGACACGCCGGCGTTCGAGCGAGGAGAGATGGGCTCCCACGCCCAACACCTCGCCGATATCCGCGCACAAAGTGCGAATATAGGTGCCCTTCGAGCAGACGACTCGCACCGTGACATTCCGCCCTTCGAACGCCACCACGTCAATCGCATGAATCATGATGGACCGGGACTGCCGCGCGAGGGTCTCCCCTGCTCTGGCGGCTTTATATAAGGGCCGTCCACCGACCTTCACGGCCGAATACATCGGCGGGATTTGTTGCTGAGGGCCGCGAAATCGCGCCACGACGCCGCGGACGGCCTCTTCGTCTACATCCACCGCGGCGGCCCGCGTCAAGACGGTCCCGGTCGCATCCTGCGTGTCGGTCGTTTCCCCCAGACGAAGCACGGCGCGGTATTCCTTGTCCCATTCGAGCAGATATTCCGCCACACGCGTCGCGCGGCCCAACAGAATCGGCAACACGCCGGTGGCGGCGGGATCCAACGTCCCGCCGTGGCCGACCTTGATGCCGCCCAGCATGCCGCGCACCTTCGCGACGACGTCGTGTGAGGTCCAGCCGGCCTCCTTGAACAGGACCAGTACACCGTCGGTGACCGTGGATGGGCGAATCACACCAGTGGAGAACATCGTGCGCTCACTACAGCACATCGGGCGCCGGCGGAGCGGCAGACGCGTCTTTGCGTTCCGCTTCGTCGTGGATCCGATCCAACAACGCCAACACGCGGTCGCCGCGCGGGCCGCTGAGATCCTTCTTGAACACCAATTCGGGCAGGTACCGGAGCGTCACGCGCCGTCCCAGCTCCGCTCGAATGAACCCGCTGGCCTTCGCCAATCCGGCAAAGACGTCCCGTTCGGCCTCGTCCGTTTCCATCGTCGTGACGAAGACATGGGCCAGGCGCAAGTCCGCGGTCAGGTCCACGTCGGTCACCGTGACGGAGCGGACGCGCGGGTCCTTGATTTTCCGCATGAGGATGTCCGCCACCTCCATACGAATCTGATCCGCCACCCGCTCCGCGCGCTTAAACGTTGTCTTGGACATCGCCTCGATTTCCGTCCTGCCGATCGCCACCACACTGGCCCGCATGCCGTCTCAGTCCTTTACAGGAGTTCCATGTGCGTCCGCACGATTTCGATCGCCGGCAGGCTGCGGATGAGGTGCAAGGCCTGTTCGAGCACTTGATTCACGTGACCGCCGTCGTTCGCCACGCAGGCCATCCCCAAGACCGCCTTCTGCCAGAGATCCTGTCCATCGACCTCGGCCACCGAGAGGTTGAATTTGCCGCGCAGGCGGTCCTTCAAGCTGTGGAGGACCTGCCGCTTGTCCTTGAGCGACTGACTGTCCGCGATGAAGAGCTCAACCGTACAGAGTCCGACGATCATGCCCGCACCAAGCGGCCGCGTTCCGCCTACAGCTTGGCGGCAATCTTATCGACGGCGTAAGCTTCGATGATGTCGCCCACCTTGATGTCGCTGAAATTCTCGACGCTCAACCCGCACTCGTAGCCCTGCTGCACTTCGCGCACGTCGTCTTTGAAGCGCCGCAACGACCCCAGTCTGCCTTGGTACACCACGACGTTGTCGCGAATCACGCGGACACCGGCGCTCGCGCGGGTGATCGTGCCCTCCACCACATAGCAGCCGGCCACGAGCCCCGCCTTCGGAATCGTGAAAATCTGCCGGACCTCGGCGCGTCCGAGCGTCCGTTCCTTCAGCGTGGGCTCCAGCAGTCCTTCCATCGCGGCCTTGATGTCGGCGATGGCGTCATAGATGATCGTGTACAAGCGGATGTCGACGCCCTGTTGTTCGGCCAGCGCGGCGGCTTTCGGCTCGGGCCGCACATTGAAGCCGATGATGATGGCGCGCGACGCGGCGGCCAGGAGCACATCGGATTCCGTAATGCCGCCCACCCCGTTGTGGATGACGCGGAGCTTGACGGCGTCGGTCGGCAATTTTTCGACGGCGCCGGCCAGCGCTTCCGATGAGCCTTGCACGTCCGCTTTGATGACCAGGGCCAGCTCTTTGACCGACCCTTCTTGGATCTTCGCAAACAAATCGTCGAGCGTGACCTTCGCCGGGCCGGCCAGTTCCGCCGCGCGCTGTTTCCGCGCCCGTTCCTCGGCGATTTCCCGGGCAACCCGCTCATCGGACACGACCTGGAACACGTCCCCGGCCAACGGCACGCCCGGCAACCCAATCACTTCCACCGGTATGGAGGGGCCGGCCTGCTGCACTTTGGCGCCCCGATCGTTGATCAGCGCCCGCACGCGGCCGCTGAACGTGCCGACGACGAAGGCATCGCCGACTTTCAAGGTGCCGCTTTGCACCAACACCGTGGCGACCGGCCCGCGGCCGCGCTCCAGCTTCGCTTCCACCACCGCGCCCTTGGCGCGCCGGTAGGGGTCGGCCTTGAGCTCGAGCACTTCGGCCTGGAGCAGGATCATCTCCAACAGCGTGTCCAAGCCGGTCTTCTGCTTGGCGGACACTTCGACCATGATCGTGTCGCCGCCCCAGGCCTCGGAGATCAATCCGTGTTCGGAGAGCGCATTGCGGACGCGATCCGGATTGGCGCCGGGCTTGTCGATTTTGTTGATGGCCACGATCAACGGCACGCCGGCGGCCTTCGCATGATGGATCGCTTCGATGGTTTGCGGCATCACGCCGTCATCGGCGGCGACGACCAAAATGACGATGTCCGTCACTTTGGCGCCCCGGGCCCGCATGGCCGTAAAGGCTTCATGGCCCGGCGTGTCGAGGAAGGTCACCTGCTTGCCGTTGACGGACACCGTGTAGGCGCCGATATGCTGGGTGATGCCGCCGGCTTCCCCTTCCGCCACGTTCGTATGGCGAATCGCGTCGAGCAGCGAGGTTTTGCCGTGGTCGACGTGGCCCATGATCGTCACGACCGGCGGCCGGGGCTCGAGTCGCTCTTCGCCGCCCGTCTCCACTACATCCTGCAACAGATCTTCACCGGCCTTTTCCACCGCCACGTCGATCTTGATGCCGCTTTCCTCCGCAAACATGGCCGCGGCATCGAGATTCATGGGCTGGTTGAACGTGAGCATCTGCCCCATGTCCATGAGCTTCCGCACGATGTCCGCCGGGCGCTGGCCGATCAGCTCGGCAAATTCTTTGACCGTGGTGCGCGGCGTCACCTTTACGCTCTTCTTGCGGGGCTTGGTGATTTCGCTCGGCGCGCTATGGTGCGAGTGGCGCGAGCGGTCGTCCCGGCGCTGGACGGGAATCGCGCGCAGGTCTTGCCACCGCGCGGCGTCTTCGCGGAATTTCAGGTCAGGTTCGTCCTTGACGCGTCCGGGCTTGCGCGCCTTCTTGAGCTTGTCTTTCTGACCCTCCGCCTCGATGGCCTCGTAGGCCATGCTTTTCTTCTTGCCGGTGACCGGTTCCAGCGTCGCCGCGGCGGCGGGCTGCGCGACAGAAGCCGGTTTGGCCTGCGCCGCCTCTTGAATCGGTCCTGCGGAAGGCGCGGCCACCGGCTCGTGATGGGCCACCGCTTCAGCGGGATGCGCGGGCGCAGACTCCGGCGCCGGCGCGTGGGCCGGGGGAACCGGAGCCACGCTCACAGTCGGATGCGCCGCCGCGGCAGCCTCGATCCCACCGGCCGGCCCAGCGGGAATGGCCTCGACCGGCTCGTCTTCTTTCTTGCGTTTGATCAGGATGCGGCGCTTGTCCGGCTTGGGCGGCTCTTCCATCGCCGCGCCCTTGCCGGCCATCCGTGACGGGCCACCGTCGGCGGCAGGTTTGCCGGCGCCTTTGGCCTTGGGCGCGAGCTTTTCGACGACCTTCGCGACGACGTCCTCGTCCAGCGCGCTGCTGTGGGAGGCGACGGACACACCCATTTTCTTCAATTCGGGAATGAGATCCCGATTTTCCATGCCCAGCTTCTTGGCAAGTTCGTACACACGCATGGGTCTCAAACCGTTTCGTGCAGTTATCCGGTGGTTTCCTCGGCTGCCTGGGCTGCCTCGGCCCGGGCCGCCTCCCGCGCCTCTTCCTGCAATCGCTGCGCTTCGGCCTCTTCGGCGAGCGCCGCTTTGATTTCCTTGTCCCGTTCGACCTTTTCCTTCTCGTATTCCGTGGCGCTGATGATGTCGATCTTCCAGCCGGTCAGCCGCGCCGCCAAGCGGACGTTCTGCCCATTCTTGCCGATCGCCAGCGACAGTTGCGAGTCGGCGACGACCACCAGCGCCGATTTCTTTTCTTCGTCGATGCCGACCTTCTCGATCGACGCGGGATTCAGCGCCTCGGCGATGAACACGCGCGGATCCTGAGTCCAGGTGATGATGTCGATCTTCTCGCCCCGCAGTTCCCGCACGACGGCCTGCACCCGCGACCCCTTGATGCCGACGCAGGCACCGACCGGGTCCACGGCCTTTTCGCGGGACGTGACGGCGATCTTCGTGCGATCGCCCGGCTCCCGCACGACCGACTTGATCTCGACGATCTTTTCCATCACCTCCGGCACTTCCAGCTCGAACAGCTTGGCGACGAATTGGGGATGGCTCCGGGAGAGGATGACTTGCACGTCTTTCGGAGTCCGGCGCACTTCCAGCAGCATGGCCTTGACCCGATCCCCGCGCCGATAGGTCTCCCTGGGGATCTGCTCTTGAATAGGGAGAATAGCTTCGGTCTTGCCCAAATCCACGATGTAATTGCGGCGCTCCATGCCGAGAATGATGCCGTTCACCAGATCGCCTTGGCGCGTCGAATACTCCTTCTGCACCGCTTCCCATTCGGCTTCGCGGACCTTCTGGAAAATGACCTGTTTGGCCGTTTGCGCCGCGATGCGCCCCAGCTCGTCCATTTCGATGAGCGAGCCGATTTCATCGCCGATTTCCGCTTCGCTGTCGTATTGCCGCGCCTCTTGCAGGGAAATTTCCGCCTTCGGATTGGTGACGGTGTCCACGATGGTTTTCTTGGACACGACCGAGATTTCTCCTGTCTTCGGATCGATCTCCACCTGAATGTTTTCGGCTTGCCCGAAGCGCTTCTTGGCGGCCGTTTGCAGCGCGGATTCGATCGCGCCGATCACGCGCGCTTTGTCGATGCCCTTCTGGCGTCCGATTTCGTCGATGACAGAAATGAGTTCTCGATTCATACGTCAGCTCCCGGGGCCTGCGCCGCTCGGCGGCAGCCTAGATTTTTACGACCAACCTCGCCTCGGCGATCAGCGGAACGTCCAGCGTGATGGTCTTCGGCTCCGGAGTCCCGTCGCCGAGACGGATCAGCACCGATCGTGCGTCAGCCTGCTGCAGCGCGCCCGTCACGCGCCATTGGCCGTCGATCGGCTGCCGAAGCTTGATCGTCACCTGCTTGCCGATGGCCCGCTGATAGTCTTGGAGGCGCTTGAACGGCCGATCAAGGCCTGGTGACGACACTTCCAGCGTGTAGGCGTGCGGAAAGGGGTCGACCACGTCGAGCGCGGGGCCGAGCGCCTTGTGGGCCTGCTCGCAATCCGCGATGGTGACGCCGCCCGGCTTGTCAATCAATACACGGACCACGGACCGAGGCCCCTGGCCCACACACAACACGTCCACCAACTCCAGCCCCAGCGACCACAAGATCGGAGCGATAACCTCCTGCAGCCGATCGACAACCGGCCGAGGTCCCGATCCCGGCATGTTCACCTGCGTTCCTCTGCCCTGCATCCGCTGAAACAAAAAAGTGGGCCTGAGCCCACTTCCAGCGCCAGCACCATACCACGCACCCCCCACCAAAGCAAGGGGCGTTACGCCGTCAGGGCCGTCCACCGCGCTGCCAGGGTCCTGGTCACCGGCCCCGGCGCACCGCCGCCGATCGTGCGCCCGTCGATCGTGACGACACCGAGGATTTCAACGGTCGTGCCGGTCAAGAAGACTTCATCGGCGGCGTAGAGCGCTGGGAGGGAGACGAACCGCTCATCCACCGGAATCCCTTCCTTCCTTGCCAGATCAAGCACCACTTGCCGTGTGACGCCGGACAGAATACGCGGGCCTTCGGGAGCCGTCACGAGCCGGCCGGCCTGCACCACCATCACGTTGCTGACGGAGCCTTCCGTCACCAGGCCATCCTTCACAAGAATCGCCTCGAACACACCCGCTTTCTTCGCCTCTTCGCGAGCCAAGACGTTGGGAAGGAGATTGACGCTTTTGATGTCGCACCGTCCCCACCGGATGTCCTCGCAGGTTTTGGCGGCCGCCCCGGAGGCGCGGATGCCGGCGGCCAGAGGAGGCAGCGCCCTGATCGTCATGACGACCGTCGGCCGGCTGTCCGCGGGGAACGCGTGATCCCGTGGCGCGACGCCGCGGGTGATTTGAATGTAGATTTTCGACTCCGGGTACTGCGCCTGCCGCAAGCCTTCTTCAATCCACTGGCGCCATTGCACGCGGGAATAGGGATCAACAAGGCCGAGTTGCGCGAGGCTTCGCTCCAGTCTTGCCAAGTGCGCATCCAATTCGAAGGGCCGGCCTCGATAGGTCCGAATCACTTCGTAGACACCGTCGCCGAACTGAAATCCCCGATCGTCGATAGAGACCGTGGCATCGCGCCACGGCACGAAGCGGCCGTTGAGGAAAGCGATGTCAGGCACGCGAGTTCCCCGACCTTTCGATCACGTCGATGCGGAACACCCGCCGGTCCTCGGCCGTGAACTTCCACCCCATGCGTTTTTCAAAGATCACGAGATGACTGCCGGGCCTGACGGCCCGAAATTCAAACGTCCGCCGCCCGTTGTCGACCGCGTTGTTCCCGGCGATCCGCAAATAGTCGTCCGCCACGAGCGCGAGCGCGGTGCTGTCGAACGCCGGCACCCATTGCTCGCCTCTGGTCCGGTCTTCCCACAGGTGAATCACGAACGGCTCGTTGACCGCCGTGGCAATCACCCGGTCCACGGCGCCCGCAGCCGGGACGTCGGATCCCGCCGGCGTCACGACACCCACTCCCTTGAAGAGCGGCTTGGCCTAGGCATAGCTTCTCTGGCGTCAGACCTTCCGCCGAGGACCGATCAGAACATCGCTGCCTTCGACGCGCACTTCATAGCTGCCGACGCAGTAGCCCCCGCCATCGATGCCCTGCCCGTTGCGGACGTCGAACGCCAGGTCGTGCCATGGACAGGCGATGATGTGGCCTTTGAGGCGCCCCTCGTTCAGCGGGCCTCCTTCGTGCGGACAGATGTTATGGATGGCATAGAACGTCCCTCCCAAATTGAAGAGCGCGATCGCGCGATCGTTGACCGTCACGACCTTGGATTGGCCGGGCGGCACATCGCTCGTCTCAGCGACTTTCTGAAATTCTTCCATCTTCTCTCACGCGCTCCTTCCAGCCCCGTTCTCCGCGCTACATGCGCAAGGCATATTTCAACTCGTCCCCCTTTGCCACCCCGGATCTCTTGATGAATCCCGCCTCGGCCTGAATGACATAGCGGGCCGGTGCCGGCGGCGGCCCGTACAGCGAGCAGGGCTCCTGAGAGCAGGGCATCGCGTGCTCGAGCAGATGCACGACGTGATGACTTTCATCAACCCAGAGAATGTCGATCGGGAACCGATACTCCTTCGTGCGCACGCGATGCAGTCCGTTGTCTTCGTAGATATAAAGCATGCCGCCGTTGGGGGGCAATCCGTCTCGAAAGGCGAGACCGAACAACAATTTCTCCGGCGTGTCGGCCACCTCCGCTTCCAGTTCCGCCCCGCTCGGAAACGTCACCACAATGGTGCTCGATTCCTTGCGCTCGACGAGAAAGACCGACACGCTCATCAACAACAGCGCGAGCAGGATCATCGTCATGATCCGCTTTTTTTTCTGTTCGCGATCGGCGCCGGACACCTGGCTCATGACAGTATCCATGACAGGACGTAGCTGGGCCCAATGGCCCATAAATCATGGTGTTCTAGGCCTTCTGACCGGATTCCATTCTGTTGACTTGCAAAAGAACCCAAGAATAGAATGGCCTTCACGTCGCGTCTGCACTATGGTCGGTGCGGCGCAATCTTGTCAATATCGTCCGCGTCAGGAGTGAGAAGGAGGCAGGGGTCATGGCACTGTTGATTACCGATGAATGCATCTCCTGTGGGGCATGTCTCCCCGAATGTCCCAACGAGGCTATCTTTGAAACCCGGAGCGACGCCGAAAGCAAAGGCTATCATGTCGGCGATGGACAGGGCGTCGGCGACAATATCTATGTGATCACCCATGATCGCTGCACGGAATGCGTGGGGCACTTCGATGAGCCGCAGTGTGCGGCTGTCTGCCCGGTGGATAACTGCTGCATTTCCGATCCGGCCTATCCCGAAACGACGGAAGCCTTGCTCGAAAAGGCGAAGAAGCTGAATCCGGACAAGACCATCGACCCGGCCAAGGTCTGGAGCGGCGTCCGCAATTAGTCCGCGACGCCTCTGACCGCACACGGCCCTGCTTCTCACGAGAAGCAGGGCCGTCTCTTTTCAATCTGCGTTCTCCGCCTGCCGAGAATTCGACGCACCCTGGACTTGCTCCGGGGTTCGGGGCTAGAATTTCAGTAGTAGTTGTCAACCTGCCGCGACTCCTCTCTTGCCTTGGAGGTGCTGTCATGCGTCAGAGCTTGCTTGGCCTCGGGCTTGGCCTGGTCCTCAGCGTGATCTCCCCGGGAGTGAGTGCCGCCTCGCCCAACGACCTCGGGGTCATCATTGAAAGTTTCGTCACCCGGCATTTTCCCGATGCGCTGAGCCATATGTGGATTGTCAACAGCACGCAATGGGACGGCGATGAGATGGTGGTGGACGTCAACACCTACGTGGTGGAAAAGCAGCGCCCGGACACGATCGAAAATCGCTATCTGTTGCTGATCGTGGAAGGTAAATTGGCGGCCGCCCAACGGGTGCCGCTGGAAGGCGGGCCGGAGTGTCAGACGGAAGACGCGCAAACCTGAATCACGCGCACATCTGAATCGGCGGCGGGGAAGCAGAAAAAACAAAGGCCCCGGAGAGCGCTCTCCGGGGCCTTTTGTCATTTCCGTGTCGTGCCGGGTGACTATTTCAGCATGACCAGCTTGCCGCCCACGTGGGCCGGATGCAGGTGGCAGCGATAGTTCAGCGTATTGCCCTGCGTCGCGTAGAACAAGTCGCTCGTCGGGACGCCGATATACTTGGTCTCTCCCGGCTTGAGGACGATTTGAGCCTTTAACACCGTCGGGGCCGCCTGATTTTCGTCGGCCGTCAACAGGAACCCGTGTTCCGCGCTCGCATTGTTGGTCACCTTCAAGAGGACCGGACGGCCCGGGCGCACTTTGAAATCGATCACCGTCGTGGGGGGATACCAGGTCTTCATGTTTCCGATCTCGATGGAAAACAGCTGCGCATCCACTTCCAATTCCTTGAAGGGCTGGCCGACCACCGATCCGGTTTCCAGATCACCGATTTCCACGCCACCGGCCTGGAGCGCAAACGCAGCCGAGGCCCCCGCCACGATCATCCCGAGGCCAAAGAGGACCGATAACATCGTCTTACCCATGACCTACCTCCTTAAAAAGAAGAAGAGATGTGATTAGGTTGGTAAATAACTACCGCGAGGCTCCTAACGCCTTGCCTGCTGCTACGAAGGTCTCCGCCGGTGCTGCTCATACGATCTATCCGGGCCCCGTAAGGCGACTCTTATAGCACAGCGGTGAAAATGGAAGCAAGCAGCTTTTCCGCGCCGCAACGAGGTCCGGCCGACGGCCTCAGCGCCATGATTTCCACATGAATTCGGGCTGATCCGACCCAGGCGATCACTCGGCTATGGTCGGTACGGCATCCCGCCCGACGAGCAGGTCATAGGGAGCAAAATCGTCCGTGAGGACGAAGCCGGGAGGCCAGGGAGCGGTCCGGCGGGTATTGAGCAGGGCGATGGATTCCATGGGCAACCGTTGATTCAACGCCATCTCCGTGACCGTGACGATCATCTTTTCCGCCGAATCGGGCGTGATCGGGCGCCCTCCGAAAAAAATCAGATTCTCCGCCTTGCTCGGCCCCGTTTTCCACGGGCCCTTCACCGCATAGGTGTCGATGAACGGAAACGCCTGTTTCATCGTCTGCGCCACCGCCTGCGCGCGCGCTGTATCGCCGCCCTCGCCGGAGGAGGCGAGATTGACGGCCACCACGCCGTCAGCGGTCAGATGCGCCCGCACCGAGGCAAAAAACTCCTCGGTCGTCAGGTGAAACGGAATCATGTGACGGGCAAAGGCGTCGATCCAGATGACGTCATACGAACGATCCGTGCGGTTCAAGAACGCCCGCGCATCCTTCACATAGACATGATGGTTGGACGGAGGGTGGTAGTCGAAATAGTCTTCTGCCATGCGGACGACCACCGGGTCGAACTCGACGACGTCGAGTTCGAGCTCCGGCCAATAGCGCGCGAGCCATTTGGCCAGTGACCCGCCCCCGTGGCCGAGAATGAGGCCGCGCCTTGGCTCCGGCGCGAGCGCCAAGGCGGCGACCATGAGCTGGCTGTACGGGAGAAACAGCGGGACCGGATCCGATTTCCACATGACGGCATGGAACGTCCGATCGAGGACGAGATACCGAAACAGCTGATCGTCCCGGATGCGCACTTGCTGGTAGGGGCTGTCTTCCTGATAGACGGGAGGATTCAATTTTTGAATCGGATGTAAGGCAAGCGCGCCGGAAGCCGCTACGCTCAGCGCCCCCACGCCCATGAGCACGGCAAAGCGGACCGGCTGGGCCATCCAGAGCCACAGCAGGCCGAGCCCGACCTGGACCGTGCCCAACCAGGCGACCAGCGCCTGGCTGCCGACCCAAGAAAGGAGAAAGAACGCGGTCCCCCACGTGCCCAGCAGACTGCCCACGGTGGACAGGGCAATCATGCGGCCGGTGTGCCGTCCCAAGTGTTCCATGTCGGCCACCGCGAGCCGCAACATGGCCGGCAGCACCCCGCTGAGGCCGAACGCCGGCGGCGCCAAGAGCACCGTCGCGGCGGCGCAGGGCCCCCATCGCGGATCGTCGATCATTTTTTCGAGCGAGAAGAGGATCGGTTGGCTGGCCCAGGAAATCAGAAACGTCCAGCAACCGGAGAAGAGCAGCAACCCGGCGAGCACGCCGCCGCCCCTATAACGGTCCGAAACCCACCCGCCGAAGGCATACCCGCTGCTCATGGCGGCGAGGATGACGCCGATCAGGGCACCCCAGACGAACAGAGAATTGCCGAACACCGGCGCCAGTAAACGGCTGCCCAGGATCTCCAGCGCCATAACGACCGCCCCGGTGAGCAGCGCCGTGAAGAGGAGAAACAGGCGGGGCACTCGCGGCGCGTCGGCGGTCATAAAAGTCGGCGATGGAACCGGCTCACAGGTAAGTATCCGAAGAGGACGTCGGTGGTCATCCGTTTCGCAAGCCGGGCGAAATTGTACTGAACGGATTTTATCGGAGTCAATGAAGGATCGCGACCGCCAGCGGCTTGTCACACAAAAATTGCCCCCTGTCCTGGCCGTTGCTATACTCGGCGGAGCGCCATCCTTTAGCAGGAGATCGTCTATGCATATCAGTGTCATCGGCACTGGGTACGTAGGGCTGGTTACGGGTGCCTGCTTTGCCGAATTCGGCGTCCATGTCACCTGTATGGATACCGACGAAAAACGGATTGCCCGCCTGGAAAAGGGCGACGTGCCCTTCTACGAGCCGGGCATCACGGAACTCGTCGCCAAGGGCCTCAAGGACCACCGCCTGACCTTCACGACCGACATCGCCAAAGCCGTCGACAAGGCGCTGGTGATCTTCATCGCGGTCGGCACCCCGCCCAAGGCGGACGGTTCGGCCGACCTGTCGTTCGTCGAAGAGGTGGGCCGCGGCATCGCCCGGCACATGACGGGCTACAAAGTCATCGTGACCAAGTCGACCGTGCCGGTGGGCACCGGGGACAAGATCCGGGACGTGATCAAGCGCACACAGCCGGAGCCGATCCGCTTCGACATCGTCTCCAATCCCGAGTTCCTGCGCGAGGGCTCGGCCATCGAAGATTTCATGCGGCCTAACCGCGTCGTGATCGGGGCCGACAGCGAGCAGGCGATTGCGATCATGAAAGATCTCTATCGGCCGCTGTATCTGATTGAAACCCCCATTGTCGTCACCGATGTGCCGACGGCCGAGTTGATCAAGTATGCCTCCAACGCCTTTTTGGCCACGAAGATCTCCTTCATCAATGAGATCGCCACGCTCTGTGAAGCCGTCGGAGCCGACGTGCAGCAGGTCGCCAAAGGGATGGGCCTGGACCATCGGATCGGCGGAAAATTTCTCCATGCCGGCCCGGGGTTCGGCGGGTCCTGTTTTCCCAAAGATCTCGCCGCGCTGATCCAGACCGGCGAGCGGCAGGGCCACCCCCTGCACATTGCGACGGCGGCGGCGCGGGTGAATGAAGAACAGCGCAGCCGGATGGTGGCCAAGATCCGGGCGGCGGTGGGCGGGCTCAGCGGCAAGACGCTGGGCCTGTTGGGCTTGTCGTTCAAACCCAATACGAACGATCTGCGGGAGGCCCCGTCGCTGGCGATCGGCCGGGCGTTGCTGGCGGAGGGCGCGGCGATTCGAGTGTATGATCCGGCGGCCTTGGAAGAGGCGTGCCGCCTGCTGCCGGCTCTGGAGCCTTGTCGCGACGCCTACGACGCCGCGACCGGCTGCGATGCCCTGATCCTGATGACGGAGTGGAATCAGTTTCGGAACTTGGATTTCGAGCGGCTGCGGGCGGCGATGCGCCAGCCGGTGCTGCTGGATCTGCGGAACGTCTATCAGCCGGACCGGGTCGCGGCGGCCGGCTTTACCCATATCTCGGTGGGACGCCCCTCGCGCCGGCCCCGGACAGCGGGCGGCGCCACGGCCTAGCTCAATCGCGGGAGGTCGATTTTGGCCTCCTCCTTCACCTTGGGCTTGTAGCCCATCCGGTCCAGCACCTTCATAATGCGCGTCTTCAACCGCTCATCGGCCTCCGCCAGGGCCGTGGCCATCGGCTCGACCGCGGGCTTTCCGATTTTGCGAATGATTTCCGTGGCCGATTGGCGAATCTCGTCTTCCTCGGACACCAACAGCGGGATCAGCGCCGGCACCGACACCCCGCCCAGCTTGATCAATGAATCATAGGCCCGCTGGCGGACGTCGCCGACTTCATCGGTGAGCGCCGCGACGAGCGGCTCGACGGCCCGCTGATCTCTCAGCTCGCCCAGCACTTCGGCCGCATATTTGCGGTTCAGCCAGTGCGGATCTTTGAGATCCAACAGCATGGCGTCGGCCTTGGCCGCGTTCGGATCCTTTGCGCGGATCTTGAAGCTCTTGGCAATGCGCTTGCCGCCCTCCTCCACCACGCGAATGGTGGCGCCGTCGCCGGGCTTGAGCTTCTTGAGATCCTCCAGCGCTTCCTCGGCCACTTCCAGCACGACCGTCTTCCCGTCGTAGGCGAGCAACTCCACTTCCAATTGCTTGGCTTCCGGGTTGACCGCGACGACCCGCTCGGTCACCAGATTGAAGCCGTCTTTTTTCTCGCCGCCCTTCGGACCGATCTGAATCAACTTCACCGGCGCGTCTTCTGCCATGACCAATATCCTTTACATCAGGTGATCAACTACTGGCCCGCTTTCCATCCCAGGCTCGCGAGCACGCCTTCCACGGTCTCTTGCACCATCGTATTTTCATCTTCGAGCAGCGGCAACAGCGGCTCGATCGCCTCCTTCGCGCCCAGACGGGCGAGCGACTCGGCGGCATTCCGGCGGACGAGCCAATCTTCGTCCTTGAGCGACTCGATCAGGGGCGGGACGCCGCGACGGTCCCCGATCTTGCCCAGCGCCTCCGCCGCATGCCGCCGCACCATCCAATTGTTGCCGAGCAATCCATCGATCAGCGCGTCCACGGCCCGCGCATCGCCGATCTTTTTCAGCACGCGCGCCACGTCTTCCCGCACGGTGCTGTCGGTCAGCGCGTCCACCAGCCCGGGCACCGCCCGGGGATCGCCGATCCGCTCCAGCGCCCACACGGCGGCCGTCCGAACCGCTCCGTCCTTGTCCTTGAGCGCCGCGACCAAAGGCTCGACCGCGCGCGGATCTTTGAGCTTGCCCAGCGCGGAGGCCGCCTGTTCGCGGATCGCCCATTCCTCGTCGGTCAACGCGTCCAGCAGCGGCTCCACCACCGACGGCCCGATCCGCACGATGGCGCTCGTCGCCGCCTCGCGGATCACGACGTCTTCGTCGGCCATGAGGCCGATCAAGCGCGGGATCGCGTCGGCGCCCGCCTGTCCCAAGCTGGCGATCGCATGCTCGCGCAACGCCTCGTTCTCATCGCGCAGGGCGGAGATCAATTGCTCGATCCGATCGGAGTCCGTGTCGTTACTCATCCTCGTATCCTTCCTGGCCCGCCGCGTGGGCGCCGGACAAGGCTTCCAGTTTGTCCGCGATCAGCCCGGCATTATACGCCACCAAGCCGTCGCGATCCGTCCGGAGCCGGTCGAACAAATCCTTGTGCGGGCGCAGCACCTCGACATCCTTGATCTTGGCGAGCGCTTCCATCGCGTACACTCGCAACGGCCTGATCGGTATGGCTTCCAGATAGAGCGGCGTCGGCCGGGCATCGCCGATCAGCCCCAGCGATTTGAGCGCCAGTTCCTTCACGCCCGTGTCTTTGTCCCGCTCGAGGCGCTTCATCAGCGGTTCGACGGCCCGCACGTCGCCGATTTTCCCCAGGAGATCGGCCGCCGCCTCCCGCACCAGCCAATCCTCGTCCTCGAGATATTCGATGAGGATCTCCACGCTCGGACGCCCGATGCCGAGCAGATCGATGACGGTGGCCATCCGGGCTTCCTCCCGCTCGCTTGCCCCCTCGACATCGCGCAGCGCGTTGAAGGCTTGGTCGATCCGTTCGCGAATCGCGGCCAGCTTCTTGAGTGTTCCGACGGCGATATCGCGCACGGCCGGCTGGCCCATCGCATCGATGAAGGCATCCACCGACCGTGGATCGAGCAAGTGATCCAACATCGTGGCGGCGGTCACCTGCATCTCGGGGTCCGGGTGCTTCAGCATCTCGCACAGCGGCACCACGGCGGTCGGCACGGCGCCGACGAGATGGGTGAGCAGCCGTTTCGTGTCCTCATCCTGCATGGCCGGCAACAACCCGACCAATGCGGTGGCGGTCTGGGTATCCAAGACGCCGGCCATCTGCTCCAAGGCGGCGGCGCCCGCCTGGCGCACCGCCGGATCCGCGTCCTGCAAGAGGCCGACCAGCGGTACCCCGGCGTGCGGATCCTTGAGGCGCGCCAGCATGGCGGCCGCTTCGCGCTTCAGCTCGGACGAGCCGGTCCGTAACGCATCGATCAGCGCCTGCACCGCGCGGGGACCGCCCGCGACGCAGGCGGCCGTCGCCCGCATGCGGCGCCAATCTTCCTCGTGCACCAGCTCGGAAACGAGTGTTTCGATCGATTCCTTCGGCATCGATGAGGCCAATGACAACACAAGGATACAGGACAATGGCCTGGTGCCGCGCCCTAGACCCGTCCCGCCCGCCATCCCACCAGCGCCAGCGTCTCCCCCACGTGGTACCGGATATTCTCGTCCGGCGTACCGGTCAAGAGCGGCAGCAAATGAGGAATGACGGCACCGCCGAACTTGGACAGGGCCGCGGCGGCATCCGGCCGGGTAAAGGTCGAGTCGAGCGCCGCCACCAGCGAGGGAATGGCGCGCTCATCCCCGATGGCGCCGAGGGCCCGCACGGCGGCGGCGCGGGTCATCATTTCTTCGCTCCACTGATCGCCGCAGCCGGCTACGATTCGCGCGCCCTCCAGGATATTTCGGCCGGCCAGCACGTCGAGGAGCACGGGGACGGCCCGCCGGTCTCCGATGCGTCCCAACGCCTCGACCGCGACGGTGCGGAGACGCGGTTCCTTCATGGCGGTATAGAGAAACTCGACGGCCCGCGCATCGCCGATGTCTCCCAAGGCCCGCACCGCGTCCTCGCGCACGGCGGTATCGGGATCATTAAACACCACCGCCAGCAACGGCTCGACGGCCTGCGGGGACTTTGACTTTCCAAGCGATTCGACGGCATGCAGCCTCACGAGCCATTCCTGGTGAGCCAGCGCCTCCAAGAGCGCCGGCATGGCGGCGTCACCGATCGCCGCGAGCGCACTCGAGACTTCCTCCCGAACCGCCTTCACTTTATCCTGGAGGAGCGGAATGAGGGCCGGCACCGCATCCGGGTGTCGAATACGGCCCAGCGCCTTGGCGGCATGCATGCGGACGATCCAATCGGGGCTGGTCAACGCCCGGATCAACGGATCGAGCACTCGGCAGTCGGCAATCAACGCCAACACGGCGGACGCCGCCTCCTGCACCGACAGCTCGGCATCCTGCAAACAGGCACCCACCGCCATGACGGACGGCGCGCCGATCGCGGTGAGGGCGCCGATGGCGGCGTCTCGCACGGACCGGTCCCGATCTTTCAGGATGGACACCAGGGGAGAAACGGCGCGCGGATCTTTGAGGTCGCCCAAGCGGGTCGCAGCTTCTTCGCGGATCGCCCAATCGTCATCCCGAAGGGCGGCAATCTGTTCGGCAACCGGGTCTCCCACCCGCGACCTCCTGATTGAGCCGATAACCCTAACATACGGTTTTTCGCAGGGTCAACGCAGAGTTGGAAGCCGCGAGTGGAGCCTGGAAAGTTCCGGATGGATCGTTCAATATGGCTCCTGCAGCTCTGTACCGCTCATGAAGGAGGCCCCATGAAGACCGTAGCCATTCGCACAATTCGACCATGCATCTGCCTGCTGACCGTGATGGCCGCTCTGGTGCTGTCCGCGACAGCGGCACCGGCGTACGAAGTGTGGATCACGGACCAGTCGGACACGGGGAAAGAAAGCGGCGGGTTCTTATATGTCTACGACGGCGCTCAGCTCGCGGGCAATCCGGCCGGGGCCAAGCCGACGGTGACAGTCGACTTCGCCGGCGACATCGGCAAGTTCTGCGAGGAGGCGACCAAGAAGCCCGTGCGCCGGCCGCACATGTTATTTTTCAACGCCCAGCAGGACCATGCCATCATCTCGTTCCTGAGCGGACACGTGCTGTTTCTTGACGCGGCCACGAAGAAGCCGGACGCCTGCCTTTCGCTGGGCAAGAACGTGCACGCCGCCTGGCCGACGCCGAATCAAAAGATGGCCATCGCGGCCAATATCGCGGAGAAGAAGTTTATCCGGATCTGGACGGACTATGCCGCCCATAAATTCGGCTTCGACCCTGAGAAAGACGTGCTGCACCTCGGCGCGATGGAAAGCGGCGAGCGGCCCGATATGTCGCCGATCTGCCCGATCACCGAGTCCACCAGCCAGTATGCCTTCGTCACGCTGCGCGGCGGCGGGCTCATCGTCGTCGACGTCACCGTCACGCCGATGAAGGTCGTCGCGACGCTGGACAATAACCAAATCCACCCGGCCGGCTGCGGGGGAGTCCAGGCGGGCGGCACGATGTATATCAACTCGGGCGGCGGATGGCCGATCGCGCCCCTGTCGTATGACGTGTATGCCCTCGATACGTCGAATCTGCCCAAGTCCATTTCGGCCAAGCTCGTCTCCCAACGCGACGAGCGGTTTGCCGACAGCCACGGCATGGCGGCCGTCGGCCGCTACGTGTGGAGCGCCGACCGGGCCGGGAACAATATCGAGATCATCGATACGTTGACGAATCTCAGCGTCGGGTCGGTGGACCTGGTGGTCGACGCCAACAAGGATCCCGCTCCTGATTTGATGGACGTGGCCCCGGACGGCCAGTATGTCTTCGTCGGGCTGCGAGGGCCCAATCCCCTCACCGGCAACGATAAGACGGTGAATAACGCCAAAGGGCTGGTCCCGGGTGTCGGCGTGGTGCACGTGGATGCGGGAGGCAAGGTCGGCCACTACAAAGGCCAAGCCGTCATCACCAACATGAAGGACGGCAAGGAAACTGCCGACACGCACGGCATGGCGGTGAGGAAGTAGCCCGGCGTCGGCTTTGAGCATCACACCTGAAGCTCTCTGGCTGAGAGCTGAAGGCTGACGGCTGCTCAGTGGGATTTGGCCATGTCGCCCGACGGTCCAAACCTCCCCGTGTCCCCCAACGGCCGGTCCACACGGAGATTGTCGGCTTGGCTGGAGCTGATTTCGATCTCTTCGGCGGGCGGAGTCCAACCGAGCTTCTCCAGCGTTTCGAGAACGAGCAATCGCAGCGCGTCTTTGGCGGTGAGCCGGACCGACGCATAGGACAGCACGCGCTCGCCCTCGGCCTCGACTTCCGAAGCCTTCGGATCGTAGAGAAACGCGATCAACGGTTCGATGGCGGTATCGCCGATGACCGTGAGCGCCGCGGCGGCTTTTTCGCGCAGGACGCCGTCCTTGAGCAACATGATCAAGTCCGGAATGACGCGGGGATCGCGGAACTGCCCGAGCGCCGTGGCCGCCGCCTCCTTGATGAACGCGTCCTCGCTCACGATGCAGCCGGGGGTGGGCGAGCCTTCCTGCTTGATGCCCTTGCCTTTCAACGCATCCAATACCGCCGGCAGGGCGCGGGGATCGCCGATCATGCCGAGCGAGGCGATCGCATGCCGCTTCACGGCCCCGTCTTTCATGGCTTCGATCAAGGCATCGATGGCGCGGGGATCGCCGATCATGCCGAGCGCGATGGTGGCGTCCTCCCGTACCGCGCGATCGGGATCTTTCAAGGCTGCAATCAGGGCATCCACGACTTTCGCATCGCGGACCCATGTCCGCCCGATTTGGTAGTCGGTGGTCATACCGCCGAGCGCCCGGGCGCAATGGCAGCGCACGACGAAGTCTTTGTCCTTCAATCCCTCGATCAACGGATCGACCGACGGCTCACCGATGTAGACCAACGCGGTGCCGGCCGTCTCCCGCACGATCTTCGAGGAATCGCGGAACAGTTTCACCAGCGCCGGCACGGCTTTCGGATCGCCGATCTTGCCGAGTGCCTCGGCGGCGGCGCTCTTCACCGCCCCGTCCCGGTCCCGGCAGGCCAGGATCAACGCATCGACGGCCTTCCGATCCTTGATCTCGCCGCAGGCCTTGGCGGCATGTTCACGAACCCGCCACCGTTCGTCCTTCAAGGCCGTGAGCATGCGATCGACCACCGCCGCGCCGATCTTGGCCGCCGCTTCCACCGCCTGATTCCGCACTTCCATGATGGAGTCGTTGAAGAGCCCGACGAGCGCGTCGACGGCCTTCGGGCCTCCGATCTTGGCGAGGCCCAACGCGGCATAGGCGCGCACGGACCAGAAGTCGTCGCCGCACGCGCCGAGCAACGCGTCGAGCGTCGACGGATCGCCCAATTCAGCGAGCGCTTTCGCCGCTTCTTCGCGCGTCGCGTCGTCGACGTCTTCCAACGATTCGAGGAGATCTTCCAGCGCCTGCGCCATGGCTAGTTTTTGGATTCGTAATTGTAGTCGCGCTCGCCGCCGTGGGGATACATCCGCTTACAGCGCACGACCAACGTCTGCGTGCCGCGGCCGTCGATGCACTGGTCGAGCGATTTGGCGTAGTCCAAGGTCCCGTCGAGATTCACGGTAAAAGGAAAGTCGAACGTGAAGCTGATGAATTTGTATTTGCCCGGTTTCAAGTGCAGCTCGCGGCGTTCCGAAGTCTTGGGTGCATCGAGTGAATCGGGATCGGAGTTGTAAATCGACGGCGTCACGCCGGGCACTTGCCACCAGGAAGCCGGCACCAGTTTGGTGGCGTCGATGGTAATCGTATGTTCTTTCAGATGGGCCGGCGGCGGTCCAGCCGAGGCGGCGGTCGCCGACAAGGCCACGAGTCCTAGCAGAAGAGCGGAGTGAACGAATGGTGTCTTCATGGCATCACGGTGTGTTGGAGGTGGGAAGCGCGGCGGTCTTGAAGATTTCCTCCACCGGCTTGCTGTCCCATTCCGTATGGGTTTCGAGGCCCAAGATGCGCATCACGGTCGCCCCGGTATCGAGGATGGACACCGGCTGTCGAATGAGTTGACCGGACTTGATGCCGGGTCCTGAGACGATCCAGGGCACGACCGGCTGATCGGTCGCCGGAGTTTCAGCGCTCGGATCGATCCCTTGCCCGCTGAGGGATGTCACGATCACCGTCGTGCGGTCGGACAACTTGTATTCCTTGAACAGATCCAGCACCGCCTTCATGGCCCCGTCCACCGCCCGCAAGGCGTCGCGGTATTCTTTCGAATTCCACCCGTGCGCCACGCCGGCGCGGCCGGCCTCGGGCAAATGGACGACCAGGAGATGCGGGAGCGATAAAATCGCATGGCCATAGCCATGGCCGCTGGTGGCCTTTTTGAAATACTGCTGAATGTAGGTCACGATCTTGTTGGGCCCGCATTCCGGACGGAGCGCGCCGCACAACTGATAATCCGTGTAGGGCTCGGGACGCGCCAGCTGATAGAGGGACTCGTCCATGTAGAAGATCGCGCTGTCGCGGCCGCCGCTGAGATCCAGATAATCGAAGAGGCTCGGCGAGCGCGGGTAGCCGCGGCTGAACTCAAAGCTATTCCACGTGATGCCGTGCTTTTCGACCGGCATCCCGGTGATCAGCGACGCCATGGTCGGCAGCCGCAGGGCCGGTTTGACGCCGGTGGCGGTCCAAGTCACCGCCCCTTCCTTCACCAATTTGCTCAGCGTCGGCATCGTATGACCCTTGAGCGAGTCCTGGCTGAACCCCTCGAGGACGAACAGAATGACATGTTCCGTCGGCGCCGGGGACACCGGCTTGGCTTCGGTCGTGGCGGCGGGGGCAAGGACCGGCCTGCCGGCGACCTCAAGCACAAGCGCCGCCATGCCGACAAGCCTTACGATACGGCGAGTCACGGAAGACCTCACGGGCAACCTCACGATTAGAGCCACAAAATGCGGAGTGGTAACTTATCACGCGAATTTTCGGGAACGCAAGGCGGGCCGGCCTTCTCCACCGCTGGCGGAACGGGGTGTCCGGTGTTATGCTCTGGACACGCAGTCAACGCCGGGACGCCGGATGCGTCAGTCTTCATGAGGGGGTGAAGGCGATGCTCGGTCGCTCGCAGCAGGAGACCGGGGCGCATCGAGACCGGCGCTGGAGGCGCCTGGCTGCCCGGCTCGCCCTCCTCTCTCTATCCTCATTGCTCACCGTCGATTTTGCCCAGGCGGAAGTCCGTGTGGTGACCGCCACAGGCGAACACCGCATGGGCGACCGCGACACCCGGGAAGACGCCGTCCGGCTGGCGACGGAAGCGGCCAAGCGCAATGCCCTCGAGCAGGTCGCCACCTATCTGGAAAGTGTCACCGTCGTGGACGGCATGGACGTCACGAAGGACGAGCTCCGCACTTATACGGCCGGACTGGTTCTCGTGCTCGATCAGCAGACGAATACGACGCTGGACGGCGATACCATCGTCCTCACCGTGGACCTCGTCGCGCAGATCGACACAGACGAGGTCGCGCACGCCATCGCGGCGCTGCGGGAAAATGAAGACGCCCGCACGCAACTGGTGGCGCTCAAGCAGGAGAACGAACAGCTCCAGCAGGATCTGGATGCGGCGAATGTGGCGTTGGCCAATGCCTCGACGCCGGATCAGGCGCAGCAGGCGGCCCAGCAGCGACAGGAGATTCTCAACCGCGTCCAGTCCAACGCCATGGTGTCGCAAGCCTGGACCGATTGGGTTTTGGTGGCTCCAGTCGTCTATCCCTATCCCTGGGTGGGCCTCGCGCAAACCCACGCTCTGTTGAACGCGGCGCGGACGCTCTACCCTGCCAGCCCTCATGTCCCCGTGGCGCAGCAAGCGATCACCACCAGGCAACCGCCGGCGCCGCCGCAGCCCCCCGCGCCCGGCTCCGGATCGCATGCCATGCCGACGCATGAAATTGTGCCGGGACCCGGGTCGACAGTGCCGCGCACATTGAATGAAATCAGCCATACGACGCCGACTGCTCCGCCGCACATCGGCAATCTGCCGGCTTCCAAGACGTTGACCGACGTCCATCAATTGAACCCCTTGTTGCCCCCGTCGCCGAGCCAACCGCAGCCCTCTCGATCGATCACGCGCATGCAGCAGTTCCTGCAGCAGAACGGAAACGGAGCGGCCGGGCTGCCCCCGAGCGCCTTGCGGCCATCTCCCTCGAGCGCGGCACCGCGCGAAGTCCCCGCCGGTCAGCCGCCGGTTGCCCGACGTTTGCCGCCTACGAGCAACCAAGTCCATCCACTCATGCCACATCAGGTGCCGAGGGTGCCCTATCCGAAGATGGCGCCCCGTTCGTTCGGCGGCGGAGGACAGGCGGGCAGCGGAGGACGGGGCGGGAGTGGCGGCGGAGGGCGCGGCGGCGGACGAGGCGGCGGGAAAGGCAGATAGGCGATGGGAGGCTTGAGAATCTTCGTGACGGCACTCGGCGTAGGGAGTGGCGCGCTGCTCTGGGCTCTTCCATCCAGCGCCGCTGAGGCCGGAGATGTGCGCGCCCGCGCGGAGCAATCTTTCAACCAGCTGTCCCAGCAGACAGAGCCCACGCGCCCGGCCCCGCCATCCAACGGCGCAGTCAGCGGCGACGACTCCAGTGGCCGCTATTCCCCTGACCGGTATTGGATCGGCCGGGGCCAGGGCGATCTCTCCAAGGGCAGACTCGTCTGCCAGCGTGTGTCGGAGCTCTCCGCGCGCACCGACTTGGCGAAGCAGATCCGCGTGATGGTCAAGGAGCACATGGTGGATCGCGTCCGGGAACGTTCCGGACGGGACGCCGAACAGGACATCGAACTCACCCGCGAAGAACTCGTCCAGGAATATCTGCAAGACGTCCGCATCGTCGAGCGCCGCATCGATGAGGAGAACCACATCTGCACGGCCACCGCCGTCATGCCGAAGACGCCGATGAATCCCAAATCCGCCGCCGAGACAGCGCCCGTTGCTCCGCCGTCCCGATAAGCCGTCGGCCCCGGTACCTCAAACGGTTCACCTTCGCCCCGTACCCTTCGACTCGTTGCACTTCCGCTTTCACTTGCGGTAAGTACGTCCTCCCATGCCGAGCGAGAATAATTTTCAGCACGACGAGCTGTCGCGGAAGAACCCCGGCGAACGGCTGGCCACGGCCGAGCTCCCGACCGGAGCCCAACCCGAGACGCCGGCCTGGTACGAGGCGATGGCGGAGCAGGGGCGCGTCATGGCCCAGGTCGGCGTGCGCGCCATCATCTTGCTGCACGGCTCGATCCACGGCACCGATGTCTTCGGCATCCAGCGGCTCGATGAAGTGGGCGGACTCAAGCGCGGCTACTCGCGCGGCGTGTCCGGACTGGACGCTTTGCTCGCGGCCATGCGGGAACCCACCAACGGGATTCCGCTCCTGCCGGGCGGACTCAAGCCGCCGCTGCCGGACGACGGAGCGACAAAGAAGCTGCTGGACGAGCAGATCGGCGACGCCGGCAACTTCACCGAGGCCTATGTCCGGTTGGTGCAGGCCGCGATCAATAAGGGGCTGTCCCAGCCGATCGCGTGCGCTCGCATGTTATGGACGTCGGAACACCACCACGTGGGGCGCGCAGCCGCCGCCATCCGCCTGCTCGAGGCGTTGCGGACGCTGATTGAGACCAAGAATCTGGGGCCTGGCGATCGCACCCTGATCCAAGGCCATGGCCAGGCCGGCCTCGTGCTCGCCTTGGCGTCCAATCTGCTCTGTCCCAGCGCCATCACGGGCCGGCCGAGGCTGTTGGGCATCCTGAAGACTTACGCGGAGCAGACTCAGCAGCCGGAGCTGGTTGCGAAGATTGCGCGCACCGAGCCCCTGCTCGCCGGCGGCACCCTGCTCAACGGAGCGGCCCTCGACATCGTGACGTACGGAACACCGGTGCGATACGGCTGGGATCCGTCGGGCATCGGCAAGCTGCTGCATGTCGTGAATCACCGGAACTTGCGGACGGACGGCAAGACGTGGCTCGCCAAAATGGAGCTGCCGCAGATCACGATGGAAATGCCGATCGCCTGGAGCGGGGATTATGTCCAGGAGCTGGCGGTCGCAGGCAGTGATGCCATGCCGGCCACGGAACCGGCCAAGGCAGCGAACAAGGCCGTGTGGGAGTTGGTGGAGCCGTACGATGGATTCGAACGGTGGTTGGAATGCGCCAGACGGGCGGTCCGCTGCCCGAGCGACGGCCACTGCCTCCTCGTCGATTATAAGGACTGCACCGGCTCGACGAACGTGCGCGACCACTATTTCGGCCACGCCGCCTACACGCGCATCGGCGCGATGCTGTTCAACACGGCGCAGATCGTGTCGACGTTCTATCGAACATAGCCGCTCCTCCTTCCCGCAGCTGCACGGCCAACGAGTCCGTTCCCTCACCCGTCCCGCGCACGCGCTCCACAAGCAGCGCCTTTTCCAGCTTGCGCTCATCCTCCAACTGCCTCCAACTCCCTTTCTTTCGTTCTCTAATGAAGATGCAAGCCGGATGGGAGACAGCAAGAGCGGTGCCTTCTAAACTGTGCACCAGCAACTCTGCTGTCGTAACCACTTCAACGGTAGTGCCTTCGAAATCCTTGTCGTTGGTCCAGAGTGGGCGGTTCAGTTCCAAGGCCAGTGCTAGGATTTCGATGTCGTTGGGATCACGATGTGCGATCTGGTTTGTTGCCTTCTTCAGCGAACGGCAATAGGTCTTCGGCTGGCAGCAGGTGAGGGGCAAGAGGTCCAGCGCGTAAGCAAGAAACGCCTCGCTTACCCCGAGCTTCTCGGCCATCTTGGGTATGTAGCGCCGGACCTCGTCCACCACCGTGTCGGCAACGGCAAATTCGAAGATTCCGGCTTCGAAAAATATCCGCTTCGCTTTCCCACCGAGAAGAGCCGAAAGGATTGGATTAGCGTCGACGACGAGGCTTTCTGGTCTTTTCGAAATCGGCAAGAATCGCGTCCTCGGAGAGCCCGCGGTCTTTCATTGCGGCTCGAATTTCGTCGGTGAGCGTGGAAAACAAGTCTTTTTTGATTTCCAGCGGAAGCGTCTCGCCCAGAGCAGGGAGGAAGAATCCGACGATCTTCCCACGCCGCGTCACGATGATGGGCTCTTCTTGCTTGAGAAAGCTGCTCGCGCGATCTCGGAACTGCCTGACGGTTGCTGTTTTCATGTAGCCACCTTTGTGACCACAAAGTGTGACACGGTCGGACCGGAATGATCAAGGATCACGGACAATGATCACTCTCTTTCTATGGATGCGCTGCGCGCCAGTTTTTGCCGACGCCGAGATCGACTTTCAGCGGCACGGAGAGGTTGAGCTGCTTGCCGACCGCTTCCATTTCGCTCTTCACCAGCTGCTTCGCAGCTTCCAAGTCATGATCCGGCACTTCGAAGATCAGCTCGTCGTGGACCTGGAGGATCATTTTCACGTGCGGCAAGTCTTCGTGCAGCTTCTTGTGGACGTTGATCATGGCGAGCTTGATCAAATCCGCCGCGGAGCCTTGGATGGGGCTGTTCACCGCCATGCGCTCGCCGAAGCCGCGCTGCACCGGATCGCCGCTTTGCAGCTCGGGAATCGGCCGGCGGCGGCCGAGGATCGTCGTCGTATAGCCCTTGGTCTTCGCTTCGGCGATGTTCCGATCCATCAGCTCGCGCACGGCGGCGAATTTCTCGAAGAAGGTCTCGATGTATTTCTTGGCTTCGGCCTGCGAGACGCCGATGTTCTGAGAAAGCCCGAACGGGCTGATGCCGTACACGATGCCGAACACCACGGTCTTGGCCGCGCGCCGCATCTCGCGCGTGATCTGGTTGGACGGCAGGCCGAAGATTTCCATGGCGGTCGCCATGTGGATGTCCTCGCCCTTCGCGAAGACGCTGATCAAGCGGGGGTCCTGCGACAAATGGGCGAGGATGCGCGGCTCGATCTGGCTATAGTCGGCGCAGAGGAGCTCATGGCCCTTCGGCGCGATGAAGGCCTCGCGAATGCGCAGGCCGTAGTCTCCCTTGACCGGGATGTTTTGCAAATTCGGCTCGGTGGAGGAGAGGCGCCCTGTCGCCGCGACGGTCTGATTCAACGACGTGTGCAGCCGCTTGGTATCCGGATTGACCAACTCCGGCAGGGCATCGACGTAGGTGGACTTCAGCTTGCTCAGGCTGCGGTAGTTCAAAATCTGCGCCGGCAACTCGTGCTGCACGGCCAGTTGGGTGAGCGTGTCCTCGTCCGTCGAATAGCCGGTCTTGGTCTTTCTGATCGGTTTGAGCCCCAGCTTTTCGAACAGCACCGTTGCGAGCTGCTTGGGGGAATTGATGTTGAATTCGCCGCCCGCCAAGGCGGCGATCGACGCCATCATCCGGTCCAGCTCGCGGTCCAGCTCCTTGCTCAATTCGTGCAATTTTTCCACATCGAGCAGGAAGCCGTTGCGTTCCACTTCCGCCAGCACCGGCACGAGCGGCATTTCCACGTCCTGGAACAACCCCAGGCTCCCCTGCTCCTTCAGCCGGTCCAGCATCACTGGGGCGAGCCGGGCAATGATCGAGGCACACTCGGCCGTGTCTTCGCGCGAGCCCGGCTCCGTATCGAACAGCGAGGCCGGGGCTTGGCTCTCTTTGGGATGCCCGCCCAGCCGGTGGTTCAACAGCTCCAACGCCAGCGTGTCGAGTTGATGATCGCGGCGGTTGGGATTCACGAGATAGTCCGCGATCATCGTGTCCATATACGGGCCGGCCACCGTGACGCCGATCCGATAGAACGCCACGAGCGCCTGCTTGAGATCGTGCGCCGCCTTGAGCCTGCCCTGGTCGTGCAACAACGCAGTGATCGGTCGCATGTAGGCCTGCACGTCGATGGGCACAAACACCGTGCGGCCTTCGGCTGACAGCGCGATGCCCTGGAGCTCGGCCCGCACGCCCGGCGCCCCGGACAAGAGACAGTGCAGCGCCAGCGGCGCCCCTTGTGGCAGTTCCGCGACATAGGCGCGGGCGGCCGCTTCGTTCTCGAGCACGCGCAGCGCTTCGCGGGTCGCGGCCTCGGGCTGCGGCGACAGCGGCATCGATTTCAACAGCGAGGTGAACTCCAACTCGCGGAGCAGCTCACCCACTTGATCGTCGTGGGGGGGCCGCGCGTGCAGCGAGGCTGGGTCGAAGTCGATGGGGCAGTCGGTGTGGATGGTGGCGAGCCGCCGGCTCAGACGCGCCTGCTCCGCCTGCTCGACAAGCAGGGCCTTGGTGCGCGGCGGCGCCACCTCGTCGATGCGCCGCAGGAGCTCCTCGATCGTCCCGAACTGGGTGATGAGCTTCGTCGCGGTTTTCTCGCCGATGCCTTTCACGCCGGGAATGTTATCGATGGCGTCCCCCATGAGGCCCATAATCTCGACCACCCGCGCCGGCTCGACCCCGAACCGCTCCCGGCACTCGGCCTCGCCGATCCATTTGTCCTTCACCGGATCGTAAATCCGCACCTGCTCCGCCAGCAGTTGGTACATGTCCTTGTCGCTGGTCACGATCACCACGTCGTACCCGCTCATGGCCGCCTTGTGCGCGAGAGTGCCGATGATGTCATCGGCTTCGTGGCCCGGCAGCCGGATCGCCGGGATGGCGAGCGCTTCCACCACCCGATGGATGTAGGGCACCTGCGCGCTCATCGCATCGGGCATCGGCGGGCGTTGGGCCTTGTACTCTTTAAACTCCTCGTGCCGCTGCGTCGGCCCCTTCTCGTCGAACACCACCGCGATGGCGTCCGGCCGATGCTCGCGAATGATTTTGAGCAGCATCGTCGTAAAACCGTACACGGCGTTCGTCTGCAGGCCTTTGGAGTTGGTGAGCGGCGGGAGGGCAAAGAACGCCCGGTAGATGTAGGCGCTGCCGTCGATGAGATACAGTGTGGGCATGTGGTGAAGGCAAACGTACAAGGCAACAAGATACAACTATCGGCGCTTAGGAGTCTGGTGCGATCGTCAGCGGCGGTTTGCCGAATTTCTCCCGCATGCTGTTGATCGCGCTCAAGACGGTCGGCTGACCGATCATCTTGGCTTCGAGTTTCCGCTTGCCGGGAAAGTCCAGCATGGTGACGCCGACCAACATCGTCAAGATGCCTTGGCCGGGTAGGAACAGCATCAGGAATCCGGCGAACAAGAAAATGGCCCCGATGACGTTCTTGACGACATGGCCCAGGATCCGAAGCACAGGATGATGGTCCTCCATCCAGCGGCGCGGGACCCGGATGTCGAAAAAATCAGCCGGCAGCCGGATCAGGATGAACGGGATGGCGATGAGGGACCCGGCAAAGAACACCAGCGACAGGACAGTCAACGTGACCAGCGTTTCGGTCGATATGTACTGATGCGCCGTTGTAATGAGGCTATCCATCGGGCCGGCATCCTAACATGCGGCCTGCAGCCCCTCAAGGCAAGCGGAGCCCATAGGTTGTGTTTACGCCGGCGGAGAGCAGGGCTATAATCAGCGTCATGAGACCGGTGAGGATTCTCCCGCTGGTGTGGGCGCTGCTGTGGATGGGAGGGCTGCCGTGGCCCGCTTCCGCCATGGCCGCCGACAGCGAGCTGCATATCGAGATCTCCAAGAAGGGTCTGGGCAAGGAAGTCCTCATCACCCGCGGCGACCAAGAATGGTTCATGATGATCGAGGTGACACCGGAAAATACGGTTGTGGTCCGGCAAGAGAAGGATCGGGACCGGTACCTGGTGGATGAGAGTGAGACCCACGACCGGCCGCTGACCGCCGGCGAAGTGGACGCCGCCATCGCCGACTACGTAAACAGCGTGAAGACCCGCGCCGAGAAGAAGTAGCCCATGCCCCCGAAGCCCAAGTTCGTCATCTTCGCCCACAACGCCACCTACGACAAGCTGCATCAGGTCGCCACGCTCGGTATGACGGCCGCCGCGATGGGGAAGGAGGTCATCGTCGTGTTGCTGTTCTGGACGATCAAGAAATTGGCGGAGGGACGAATCGACGAGCTCGATTTTCCACCAGAGTATGCGAGCGCGGCCTCCGACGTGGCCCGCTTACTCAAGGAAAAGAAGGTGCCGAAGATTTCGGAGATGTTTCAGGACGCCCGGCACGTCGGACAGTTTCGGCTGATCGCCTGCAGCGCCGGCTTGGAATACATGGGCGTCGACAGCGCGGCCGTCGAAAAGAACGTGGATGAAGTGCTGGGCCTGCCCGCGATTCTCTCGTTAACCGCCGAAGCCGAGACGAAGCTGTTCATCTAAAATCCGTGACGAAGTGACGGGTGACCAGCGAAATCCTGGTCTAAACTTGTCACTCGTCACATGTCACACATCACCGTGACTTGGTCACGCCCACTCGGTCGCAATATTCGGTCAGCTTGCAGCGGCTGCAGAAGGGGGAGACCGGCTGGCAGAGGTTCTGTCCGTAGGGGACCAGCAGATCGTTGAAGGTGATCCAATAGCGTTTGGGCAACGTGCGCCGCAAGGCTTGTTCCGTTTCCTCCGGCTTCGTGGTTTTCACGTAGCCCCAGCGATTGGTGATGCGGTGAACGTGGATGTCCACGCAGATGCCCGGCTTTTGGTACCCGACCGTCACGACCAGATTGGCGGTCTTCCGGCCGACGCCCGGCAACGTGACCAGTTCATCGATCGAGTCCGGCACGGTACCGCCGTACTCATCGAGGAGCCGCCGGCAGATCTGCCGGATCGCTTTGGCTTTGGTGCGATAGAAGCCGACGGGATAAATGGCGCGCTCGATGGTCTTGGCCGGCAACGAGACCATCGTGTCCGGCCGGTGCGCGAGCGCGAAGAGGCGCGCGCTGGCTTCGCTGGTGGTCTTGTCCTTCGTGCGAAGACTGAGGAGGCAGGAAATCAGAATGCGGAAGGGATCGCGATCGGACTCCCGGGCCACCACGCCGACGACCGGTTCCTGCCATTGACGGACCTCCCGCTTGACGATCCGGACCACCGCGTGGATCTGATCCTGACGCATCGGGAAGGACCGCCGGGAGAATGGGCTGAGAGATCGGGGACGAAGCGGAGTGGACGCCGGGCCGCCGACTAATCAGGCTTCCGTTTCGACAACCACTTCTGACGGCGCCGCTGAGCCTCGCGCTGCTTGGCTTTTTTCCTCACGCTCGGCTTTTCATAGTAGCGGCGGCGTTTGAGCTCGCGGAACAACCCTTCGCCCGCCAGCTTCTTCTTGGCGACCTTCAGAGCCTTTTCGACGTTGTTGTTGAAAACTTTGATTTCCATTCGACCGACTGTTCACTTTCTCAGGCCGAGGCCTGGTGGCGCATGCGTTCACTCGGTTTAGGACGGCGGAGTGTAGCATAGGGCCTTCAGTTCCTCAAGACAGGGGACCGTCTTGGCGAGCCGGGCTTCCAATGATGACTTAAGTTCATGATTTATAATTCTTTTCATGTTGACTCGAGCCGTATGGAGGGCGGCCTCCGCGGCGGCGATCGCCAGGATGATCCCCACTGTCACGTCCGATTGCACGGCCGGTTTGGCGCCGGCTCGGTAAGAGGCCATCGTGGATCCGGCTCGACAGGCGCACTCTGCGAGGTCGAGTGGAACCTGGGTCGCCCGGTAGAGTGCTTGGTCCCTCGTCGTTAAGCGCCCCGGGTGATCTTGCGAGAGACGTCCGGCCCGGGCCACTTCCTCGTACACCGCCATGTCGGCTTCCACGAGATCGCGCAAGCGCTGGCTCAGCTCGACCAATATCGGTTCACGCTCCGCTTGAGGCGTCAGTCGCACACCCATCACGCCGAGCGCAGCCGCCAGGGCCCCGACCAGCGCGGCGACGCTCCCTCCGGCCGGCGCCGGGGTCGCCGCCGCCACCGCCTCCAAGAAATCGGACACCGACGTGCCGAGTTTTCCGGCGCCGGAAAGCATCGTCACGGCTCGCAATCGTTCTTCCAAAATCTGCCCTCGATCGAACCCTTCCAATTGGAGTGACGCCGCGGCCGCCCGATCCCAAGCCTCTTGGGGGACGAGCCCGATCAGTTCGCTGCCGGCCAGCTCGACCGCCCGCTTCGCGGCTTCGCGACTTACTGCCTGGAATGCCGCGAAGAGAGAAGTGACGTGGTAGTCGGTGAGGTTCATGGACACCTGCACCAACCCGCGACTGGGCAAGGGCACGCCGATGGCCTTCACACAGGGCAAGCCGCCGTTGGATTGCCGGACGGTCTTGGCGATCGCCTGGGCCGTGGAGACATCCCCGCTCTTCAAATTGACGTTGAAGGCAATGAGCGGCGGCCTCGCGCCGATGACGATGGCGCCGGCTGTCTCGTGCAAGTGCGGGGGCCCGTAATCGGGTATCCAGGCCGGATCGGTTTCCATACGCGATGCGAGCCCCCGCGGCCCTCCCCGCCGGATCGATTCCAACGGAACGCGCTCCGGCCGGCTTGCCGCCCGTTCGTAGAGAAAAACGGGAATGCCAAGGTCCGATCCCACTTGCTGGCCGATGCGGCGAGCCAATCGGACGCAGTCATCCATCGTCACGCCGTGAACCGGGACAAAGGGCACGACATCGGTCGCTCCGACGCGCGGGTGCACCCCGTCATGCCGGCGGAGATCGATCAACGTCGTGGCCAGGCGGATGGCGCGCAGCGCGGCTTCGCCGACCGCATCCGGTTCGCCGGCAAATGTCAGGACGGTTCGATGGTGGTCCACGTCGCTGGTGCGGTCGAGCAGCCGGACACCCGGCACGGATTGGACGGCGTTGACCAAAGCGTGAATCGTGGAGGGATCGCGGCCTTCACTGAAGTTGGGCACGCAGGTGATGAGGCGGTGCGTCATGGGGAATCCCGTACACACAGAAAAGCCGGAGGAAACGTCCCTTCCCTCCGGCTTCATGGCCGCGCGATCGGTTCACTGACTCGAAGAGCCTACTTGGTCTTCTTCACGAAGGCCTTGTAGATACGGCCCGACTTCGCCTGCTCTTCCTCGAGGCCCAACATCTGGTGCCCCGTCGTTTCGCACCAAGCCGGCATATCCTTCTTGATGCCCTCGTCGTCGGACACCACTTCCAAGACCTGGCCCAACGAGAGCTCCTTGATCTTCTTCGAGGTCAGAATAATTGGCATCGGGCAAAAGTACCCGAGAGTATCCAGCTTGATATCGGCTTGCATGATAAGAAACCCCCCGGCACGCGGCGAGAGGCCAGGGGCTAGCGGGGGCGGACTTCCCTCTCGCCCCCTCGCCACGCACCTCTCGCCTTTCAGATAAACAAGTTCACGCTGCCTTGTTTCGCTTCGGCCAAATAGGTCGTCACGCCGGCGAACTGATCGATCCCGTCGATCAGCGTGTCCTTCGAAATGCCCATGAGGCCCATGGTCGTCGTGCAGGCGATGAACCGCACGCCGAGATCCATGGCCGTTTGCATCAGCTCCGGCACACCGGGCATCCGGTTCTCTCGCATCACTTTTTGCATCATCTTCGTCCCGATGCCGCCGAAATGGAAGCGGGAGAGCGGCAGCGCTTCCGCCCCGCCCTTGTTCAGCAGCCCGAACATCCGCCGGAGCCAATCCTTGGCTGAGCTGGTGGCGCCCTTGCGGCGGATCGTATTCAAGCCCCAGAAGGTGAAGAACATGGTCACTTGCATCCCCATCGCGGCCGCCCCGGTCGCGATGATGAAGGCGGCCATGGCGCGGTCGAGGTCGCCGCTCAACAAGACAATGGTGACGCGGTCCGGCTTGGAGGCCTGGAGCTGCGCCAGGGTCGCCGTCGGCTCTATTTGCGTGGCGTTCATGTGGTCACCTCATGTGCGCGAACCACAAGAGAATTCGCGTGTGGACAGAATAGTATGTGGTTCTTCGGAGTGTCAAGGAACGCCCGGTTCGCTTGACCTTCGCGGCTCTCGTCGCTATAGTCGCCTCGATTGGTCGTGTCATCCGGACCGGTCACCCTCCCTCGTTGATGAACACACAAGTCGCACCAGATATCGTCTCGTCGAAGGGCGCGCCGCTGCTCGGATTCTGGTACCCGGCCGTCCCAAGCGACAAGCTGCCGGCCGGCTCCATGCAGGCGCTGACGATGCTGGGCCTGCCCATCTTACTGTGCCGGGATCGCGAGCAGCGACCAGCCGCAATGCGGGACATCTGTCCGCACCGGGGGATGCCGCTCTCGTTTGGGCGGTTCGACGGCGACCGCGTGGAATGCCCGTACCACGGCTGGCAATTCGACACCAACGGCCGCTGCCGCCGCATCCCGGCGCTCGTCGAAGGCGACGCCCTCCAAACGGATAAGGTCGGCGTTGCAACGTATCCGGTTGCGGAATCGGACGGCATGGTGTGGGTTTACGTCCCCGATGAGCGCGGCAGTCGCAAGGATCCGCCGCCGGTGCCGCGCCTACCCCTGCCGTCGCAGCCGCAGCAGTCGTTTCACATTTCGCTGACGTACCCCTGCACGCCGGACGACGGCATCATCGGGCTGATCGATCCGGTCCACGGACCCTACGTACATTCCTGGTGGCGCAGCGACGCGCGCATGCACGAAAAGGTCAAGACGTACGAGCCGATTCCCAACGGCTTCCGGATGGTGGCGCATCAACCGGCCAAGAACAGCGGCCCCTTCCATTGGCTGCAACGGCTGTATGGTGGCCCGCTGACCACCACGATCGACTTCGTCCTCCCGAACCAGCGCGTGGAATTGATGCAGTGCGGGAGTTTTTGGGTCGCGAACCGCCTCATGGCCACCCCGGTCAACGACATGGAATGCCGCATCGACTTTTCCGCCCATTGGCACGGCCTCCGCTGGGTGCCGTTCGGCAATTTCATCTTCCGTACCCTGACCAAAATGTTTTTGGGGCAGGACGAACGGGCGATGAAACGCTTGGCTGTCGGCCTTCAGCACAAGCCGCCGTCCATGTTCCTGGGCGATGCCGACATGCCGGCCAAGTGGTACTACAAGCTCAAGGCCGCACACTTGGCCTCCGTCCAGAGCGGCCAGCCGATGGATCATCCCCTCAAAGAGCGAGTGACGCTCCGTTGGAGAAGCTGACGCGGCAGGCCGTCCCGGTCTTCTGTGCCATGCTCCTCGCGACACAGGCGTTCGCGGGCGAGGCCCGTCTGGTGTCCGTGCCCGCGCTCGGCGTCCAAGGCGACGGGCTGCCCGGCGTCGTGAATTACATCCTCATCCAGCTCGACCGGAGCCCGTCGTACGACGGGCCGGTGGTGCAGTTCAACGAAATGAACTTAGGCGGCGGCTCGCGCGTCGGCGACGAATGGAAAGAGGGCGTCCGTCGCGCCGTGCAGGCGGTGATGAAGACAGTGGGCGATGAGGGCAAGGACTGGCTGATCACCATCAAGAACCGGTCCATGACCGCGATCACCGACGGCGCGAGCGCCAGCGCCGCCGTGGCCGTCGGCCTGTTGGCCGCCTACCGAGGTGACGCCCTGGCGTCGCACATCGTCGTGTCCGGCCAAATCACGCCGGACGGCCGCTTGGACGTCGTGGGAGGATTGCCGGTGAAGATCGACGCCGCGGCGGCGGCGCACTATCGGGTGCTCGTCGTGTCCCGCGACCAGCCAATGACGGCCGATTGGATCGCGACCACCGAAACCGCCGCCCGGCGGCGGATCGAGCTGGTCCAGGCCGAGACGCTGGAAGAGGCCTACCAGATCGTAACGGCCAAGGGACGTTAGCCCTTCCCGCTGTCGGGCGGAAGAATGAGCTCCATCGCGCGGCGGATTTGATCGCGGCTCCCCAGCAGCACCACGATATCACCGGCCAGCAGCTTCGTCTTTTCCGACGGATTGGACTCCGTCACGCCGCCCCTGGTCCAGGCGATCACGGAGGCTCCGGTGCGGGGACGGAGCGCTAGCTGAGCCAGGGTCTTCCCGGCCGCCGGCGAGTCCTCCTCGATGCGGCAGGTCTCCACCTCCACGTCGCTCAGCGTCCCCCCGCGCAGGTGGTGCGCCAGTTCCGGCATCTCGCTGCGCCGCAGGAGTGCGTAGCCTTCGCGTCGGATTTGCTCCGCTTTCCGCATCACGAACTCCTGCGGCATGTTATACGTCCGCAGGACGAGGGCGAAAATCTCGATCGAGGTCTCGAATTCCTCCGGCACGACGTCGTCCGCGCCCAATTCGTGCAATTCTTCGAGCTCGCGCAGATAGCGGGTTCGGACGACGATGTGGATTTTGGGATTGAGCCCGCGGGCCACCTGCACGGTCCGGCGCGCCATGAAGGGATCGGAAATCGCCACGACCAGCACCTTGGCATCCTCGATCTTGACGTGCCGCAGCACATTCGGGTTCGTGGCATCTCCATAGTACAGGGGCACGCCGTGCTGGGCTTCGCGGCGGACCGTGTCACCGTCCAGATCCAACGCGATATACGGCACTTCCGTCTCCCCCAGCACCCGGGCCAAATTGCGTCCGTTGAGCCCATAGCCGACGATGATCACGTGATCCTTGATGCGCAGATGCCGGCCTTCCGTCTCCAGGACGTGCGCGGTCGTGCGCTCGGGCAACCAACGATGGACACGCTGGATGGCTTCGACGCGCCGCGCCAGGTGCGGCGACCATTGCATCAGAAACGGTGTAATGATCATGGAGCAGACCGAGACCGCCAAAAACACCTGATACGGCGCGCCGGACAGCAGCCGGTTTTCCTGTCCGACCTGCGCGAGAATGAAACTGAACTCGCCGACCTGCGCCAGGGCGATGCCGGCCATCACCGCGGCGCGGGGCGGCGCCACCGTCAGCACGGCGCCGGCGCCGGCCACGAATTTCACGACCAGAATGGCCGCCAACAGGCCTGTGACGATCCCCGGATACTGGAGCAACACGCGCCAGTCCATCAGAATGCCGATGGAGACGAAAAACAGGCTGTTGAAGCTGTCGCGGAACGGAAGGACCTCCGCCATGGCCTGATGGCTGTATTCCGACTCGGAAATCACAAGCCCGGCGATAAAGGCGCCCAATGCGAGGGACAACCCCCCCAGCGAGGTGAGCCAGGCGATGCCCAAACACAGCACGATGATCGTGAGCAGGAAGAGCTCCCGGCTCCGGCTGCGCACGATATGCTCCAGCAGTTTGGGCACCGCGTACCAGGCGGCGGCCATGACGAGCCCGACGACCAATACGGACTTTCCCAGCGTGAGCAGAATCGACGTGGCTGCGCCTTCGTCCGGACTGGCCAAGATCGGCACGAGCAAGATCATCGGCACGACCGCGAGGTCCTGGAAGATGAGAATGCCGATGGTGGCCCGGCCGTGGAGCGAATCGCTTTCCCCGCTCGCCGCCAAGGCTTTCAACACGATGGCCGTGCTGCTGAGCGAGAGCAGGAAGCCCCAAAATATGGCCTGCGGCCACGGCAAACCGGCCGCCAGCGCGGCGAGCGTGACAATGAGAATGACGCCGCCCACCTGGATCGGCGCCGCGATGAACAGCAGCCGGCGGAGCGAGGCCAGCTGCACCAGGGAAAATTCGATCCCGATGGTGAACAGCAGGAGGACGACGCCGATCTCGGCCAGGGTTTGCACGGTGCCGATATCCGACACCATGTTGAAGCCATGGGGTCCGATCAGTGCGCCCGCCACAAGGAAACCCGCGATGGACGGCAGGCGGAATTGATAGAAGAGGAAGACGACCGCGATCGACACGGTGAAGATGACGAGCAGATTGCCGAGGACGCCGTAATCGGTCATCTCGCGGGGCTCTTCCCGTCTCCCGCCGCTGCGGCGGCCGGGGTCCGGTTTTGGCGGGTTCGTTCGTTCATGGTGAGTACGCAGGATACCTGAGGCCCCGCGAACGGACAAGGCAAAGCGGCTTGTCGTCTGTCTGTTTCTTCGGTACAGTGGCGGCCCCGGTGCGAGTATGATCCGAGCCATCCTCTTTGACTTCAACGGCGTGCTGGCCGACGATGAGACGCCTCACCTGTTGTGCTTTCAGCAGGCCTTGCAGGAACACGGCCTTTCGCTGACCAAAGACGAGTACTACGGCACCTATCTGGGAATGGACGAACGGTCCTGCACGGAAGCCTTGTTGAGAAAGGAAGAGGGCCGCTGCGACATCGGTCGCCATCAGGCCATCATACAACGCAAGGCGGATTTGTTCCGCGATTACACCGCCAAGCACAAACCGGAGCTGTTTCCCGGTGTGGTGAGGTTTGTGAAGGCCGCAAGAGCACGGCACCGCCTGGCGATCGCCTCCGGAGGCAGGCGTGAGCAGGTCGATGACGCGCTTCGGGACACCGCGATCGAACGGGACTTTGATGTCATCGTCTCCGCCGACGACTGTGCGATCGGGAAACCCGATCCGGCCATCTACCTTCTGACGCTGAAGCTGCTCAACGGCCGTGAGCCACGCTCCCCGTTGCTCAAGGCCGAAGAATGCTTGGTCATCGAAGATTCGCGCGCAGGGATCAGAGCAGCGAAAGCGGCCGATATGGCAGTGCTTGCGTTAGCGACGACTTACCCGGCCGACCGATTAACGGAAGCGCATTTGGTGCTGCCAAGCTTGGATGGAGTTGCGCCCGAGGAGCTGGTGCAAATGATCGGAAAGCGTTCCTAACTCCTACCGTCGTGTGCGTCCCGGTCTCCCAATCAATGGGCTCGAAGGCCGCCAACTCCAGATGATCGTGACCGATGGGTGCGCCGGACTGGTCGCCGCCCTGCAGACGAACAATCCCACCGTGGCGATCAGCGGTGTTGGACCTTACCCTATTTTCCCATCTCCGGCAAAGAGGAGAACAGAGACAGGATCGGAGCGCCTGCATCCAGGCAACCGGGATCAACGGGACGGGCGGGAGCGCAAGACGGATCGGAGGGGACCGATGGGATGGACGGGGCTCGTCCGCGGCTCAACAGAGACGGGTCCTCGGGGGGCAGGAACGAGAAGGCGGGACGGTACCGGCTCAGGAGGGCAGCGTCGCCGGTCCCTGCGGTCGTCGTAGCCGGACTCGCTCGAGATACTCCAGAAAAAAGGCGAGAAAGATCCCGACGAACAAGGCGACGAGCCCACCGACGATCATGTTCAACGTGATGCTGGGCCTGCTCTTCTTTTCCGCCGGCACGGCGGGATCGAGCACCTGGACGGTCGGGGTGTCCCGGGCCTCGGCCAGTTTGGCCTGCTCCAGCTGCGACGTCAGCAGGGTGTAGAGCGTCTCCTGAACCTTCAGCTCCCGCATCAGCCGTCCGTATTCCAGGGCCAGGCTCGGCACGGTGATCATCGCGGGATGCAGCCGATCACCGGGAAGCATCCCTTTTCCCCCTTTGCCCGATTCCAGAAGATAGAGCTGCTTTCGCAATTCCTCAATACTAGATCGGACGCGGGACAGTTCCGGGTTGTCCGCCGAGAGGTAGCCGCTCATGACTTGGAGCTGGACTTCTTGAGCCGTGATTTGGCCTTGGATCGTCGCGGCCGCTTCGATCATCGCCTTCGATTGGGCCTCCACCGCAACCGTTTTGTTTTGTGTCTGAAATTCCTTGAGTGCCTCTTCCGCTCTGACCAAGTTGACTTGGGTCTCGGCCAGCCGCCGCTCGATGAAGGTCCGGTTCTGGCTTGCCTTGCTCACGTTCAGCGTACGGTTGAGGCGATCGAGGTTTGACACATAGTAATTGGCGATGTCTGCGGCGAGCTTCGGGTCCTTTGCCTCCACCACGATCTTGATGACTTTTTCCTTCGACACCGTGATCTTGGTGTCGCCTTCGAGCGCCTTTCGGGCATCGTCCATGGTCTTGGCTTCGTAGAGCTGCATCAAGTCGAACTTCTTGATGACCTCGTCGGCCATGATGCGAGACTTCAGCATCGCCACAAATACGTCGGTCGGCGTGGCGGGCGTGCCCGGCAAGTTGATGCCCAGCGTCTGGGCTGCGCCGGCCGCCCCCCCTGCCGCAGACAGCAAGGCCCCCAATCCACCGCCGTCCTTGGAGTCCAGCGAGGGGAGCAATGTCGCGGTCGACTCATAGATCTTCGGCAGCAGCAGGCTGACCACCAGCGCGGCCGACACGGCTGAGACGCACAGACCGACGATCACCCACCGGCGCTTCCAGAGCACGCGCCAATAGTCGAGCAGGTTGACCTCGTCATCGGTTTGGTTGATCTGGTTTGTCTGGTTGGTTTGGTTCATCTGGTTTATTTGGTTTATTTGGTTTGTCTGGTTTGTTTGGGAAGGTCTGATTAATTCAGTAATTCAGGCCGCGATCAGCCAGATTCCCTGTGT
>CAZXRB010000022.1:0-47414 GCA_964642845.1 uncultured Nitrospira sp. | reverse complement strand
GTTCCCATTGGTCGTCGCGCAGCCGCAGCATGCGGGCGCATTATAGGGACTTTTTCTAACGACTCAACCATTTTGAGATAGGTTCTAGTCTGCTTCGTCTCCCTCGTCCCGCGCCGACGGGATCCCGTAGCGTTTGCATTTTTCCCAGAGGGCTTTGCGGGAGAGGCCGAGGATTTTCGAGGCGGTGGTGCGGTTGCCTTCGACGCGCTCCAGGACGGAGACGATGTACTCTTTTTCGAAGCCTTCCCGCGCCGTGGCAAGCGCGGTGAGCGGCACTTCCTTTTTTTTGCTGCCGACGGACAAGCCTTCGCTGCAGAAGCCGCAGGACTCCTGGGGGCTGCCGCCCAGGTAGGGGCAGGATTGGAAGCCGCACAGATCCGCCGGCTGAATGGCATCGCCTTCCCGCCCCAGCGCGACGGCCCGCTCGACCATATTCTCCAATTCACGCACGTTGCCCGGATAGGAATACCGCAACAACAGCTCCCGCGCCGGCTGCGAAAAGCCCCGCAGCTTCTTGTGCAGCTTGCCCGAGCAGGCCTGCAGCACATGGTCCGCGATGACGAGGATGTCCTCCTGCCGCTCGCGCAACGGGGGGATGACGATCTGGACGACGTTGAGCCGATAAAACAGATCCTCCCGAAAACGACCGGCGGCCACTTCCTTCCGCAGATCTTTCTGCGTCGCACAGACGAGCCGGACATCGACTTCGATCGTTTCGTTGCTGCCGACGCGTTCGAACTTGCGCTCTTGCAGCACGCGCAGCAACTTCACCTGTACGACGGGGGAAATCTCCCCGATCTCATCGAGAAACAGCGTGCCGCGGTTGGCCATCTCGAACCGCCCGCGCCGCTGGCGCAACGCGCCCGTGAACGCCCCTTTCTCGTGCCCGAAGAGCTCCGCTTCCAGCAGAGTCTCCGGAAGCGCGGCGCAGCTCACCTTGATCAACGGATAATCCCGCCGGGGGCTGTTCTGGTGAACCGCGTTCGCCGCCAGCTCTTTGCCGGTTCCACTCTCTCCGAGAATCAGCACCGTGGAATCGGTGGCGGCCACCAGCTTGATCTTGTCGAGAACGGCGCGCATCCGCGTGTTGGTTCCAAGAATGCCGCCGAAGCTGAACTTGTCCTCCAGGGCTTCCTTCAGATCCTGATTCTCCCGACGCAAAGAGACCACGGTGCCGGCCCGCTCGACGATCAACAGCAATTCGTCCATTTGAAACGGTTTGGTGATGTAGTCGAACGCGCCGAGCTTCATGGCACCCACGGCCGTTTCCACCGATCCGTGGGCGGTGATCACCACCACTTCGGTGTGCGGATGCGCTTCCTTCGTCGCCTTCAGCACGGTGAGCCCGTCGGCGCCCGGAAGCCGCAAATCGGTAATGACCAGATCGAACTCGTGCTTGCGGACCAGTTCCACCCCTTCGCTGCCGCTGGCCGCCGCTTGGACGTCATGGCCCACCGCCTCGAGGGCGTCGGCCATCGATAACCGCATCAAGGGTTCATCATCGACGATTAAGATCTTGAGCGCGCTCATGACACTCGTTCGACAGGCTGCCGATCTCGCACCACCGGCAGGCAGAGGGTGAAGATCGTGCCCTTGCCGACCTCGCTCTCCACCAGAATTTTGCCCCCGTGCCGTTCGACGATGCCGAGGCTGACGGACAGACCCAGTCCGGTTCCCTCACCTTCCTTCTTCGTGGTGAAGAAGGGATCGAAGATCTTCGGCAGCACCGACGGCGCGATCCCCGACCCCGTGTCGCGGATCGTCACCACGCAGACGCCTTCTTCAACGGCCGTCCGAATGGCGAGCACACCGCCGCCCTTCATCGCTTGGACCGCGTTGAGGATCAGGTTCATCAACACCTGCTCGATCATGTGCCGATCGATCATCAGGGGCGGGAGGGAGGCGCCGAGCGCCGTCTCCAGCACGATACGATTGGGCGCGAACAAATGGTTGGTCAGCACCAGCACCCGTTCGATCACCTGGTTGATATCGGTCAGCGAAAACTCCGGCTGGTGTTGCTGCGAGAAGTCCAATAACTGCCGGACGATCTTCTGCACCCGGCGCAACCCGTCCTCCATGGACGCCAGATACTCCTCGCGCCGCGCCGGCGAGATCGTGCCCTTGCCGAGATTGTAGAGGCAGTTCAGGATGCCGCCGAGCGGGTTGTTGATCTCGTGCGCCACCCCCGCGGCCAATTTACCGACCGACGCCAGCTTTTCGGAATTCCGGATCTGCTGTTCGAGCTTCTTGGTCTCCGTCATGTCACGCGCGATGCCGAGCACGCCGAGAATCTCGCCGTCCACTCCGTGCAGTGGAGACACGCTCACCATCGCGGTCCGCGCCTCTCCCGTGCGCGTCACGACTTCCACCTCGTACACTTGCTTGGCCCCGATATCGAGCGTGCTCTTCAGCCGGCGGCCGCGATGCCGCTTCGAGAGGAGGGACAGATACGGCCGGCCGATCAGGTCATCCTTGCGATAGCCCCAGGCCTCGATCTTGCTGTTCACATAGGTGAAGTTCTGCTCGGTATCCAGCGTGTAGATCACGTCGTTGGCGTTTTCCAGCAGGTTTTCCAGATATTGCTTCGTCTCTTCGATCTCGCGGGTGCGCTCCCGGACTTTCGCTTCCAACTCTTCACGGTAGGACGCCAACTGCCGTTCGAGGCGTTTGCGATCGGTAATGTCGCGCAGCTGGACCATCACGAGCGTCGCCTGGTCGTCCCCGACGCGGATCAAATCCATCTCGACCGGCAACTCGGTACCGGCCGCATTGCGCACGGCCACTTCCTGGGTCGGAACCTGGCGTTCACCGCGGGCCAAATCCGCGAGCAGCCCCCGGAGCGTTTCACCGTACGCCGGCAGGATCACCTCGAAAATGCTGCGGCCCACCACCTTCGCTTCCGAATAGCCGAGAGCCTGCTCCTCCCGCTTGTTGACCGCCACGATGGTCCCCGCGTGATCGATCATGAAAACAGAGTCCGCCACCAAATCGAAGAGCGCCTTGTAGCGCGCCTGTGAAGCGACCAACTGTTGCGTCCGCTCGGACACGGCGAGCTCGAGCGTGCTTGTGTACTGTTGGAGCTGCTGCTCCAACCGGTGGCGTTCGGTCACATCCCGCACGAAGGCTCTCGTATGAATCAGGCCGCCGGTGTCCGGATCGAACAGCGCCGTCGCATGGATTTCGACGTCGATGCTGCGCCCGTCTTTCGCCAGGAACACGGTTTCGATCGTGTTGCGCCCCGTCGACATGAGGCGCTCCAGATAATTCAGAATGTGGCTGGCTTGATGGTCGGGAACCAGATCCCAGAGCCGCATGGCGAGCATCTCTTCACGGCTATATCCCAGCTTTTCCAGCCCCGTCTTGTTGACGTGGACGAACCGGCCGGACCGATCGAGTTGGTAGATGATCTCCGGCGAATTCTCGATCAGGTCGCGATACTTCTCTTCCAGGGCGCGGACCTCGCTCATCCGCTGCTCGATCTGGCCGAACGACTGCTTCAGGTTCGCCGCCATGTGATTGAAGGCCAGCGCGAGGTGCTCGATTTCGTCGCCCGTCTTGATCTCCATCCGCTGATCCAGCCGGCCGCCGCCGATCTCCAACACGCCGTCATGCAGCGCCTTGATGGGACGCACGATGCGGCGTGCGACCAAAAGACCGGTCCCGCCGAGCACCGCCATCACGACCAGCCCGTACAGCGCCACCTTTCCGACCAGCCGGCCCAAGGCCGCGTAGGTCTCTTCTGGATCCTGCCGCACCACGGCGATCCATCGCTTCCCGCCCATGCTCCCCGGAGCGAGGGGTTCGCTGAAACGGACCGGCGCGAAGCCGATCAGACCGTTCTTCCCCCCGTGAGAATCGTCGGCGACGCTGGCCCAGCCGGATTTTTCTTGGGTAATCGTGCCGACGAAGTCCGGCTTGACGATGTGCTCTTCGGGGGACAGGATCGGGCAGATCAGCGGCGTCCCGTCGCTGCTGAACAGCATGGCATGCCCCGACGCACCGATCTCCACCTCGGAAATGGAATGGAAGAGCGTGTCCCGCCGCAGGAGGATCGTCACGGCGCCGATGGCCGTCCCTTGCGTGTCGTCGAGAATTGGCGCCGCCACCAGCACCACGTGCGTGCCGAAGGCGGGGTCAAAGGCGATGTCCCCCACATAGACCTGCGGCTTTTTCGCTTTCACCACCGCGGACCACCAGGGCGTCTTGCCGTAAAAGTATTCGACTTGCGGAATCGAGCTCACCACCAGCGCGCCACGGGCGTCCGTGACCAGAATGCCGACGTAGTCCGACTTTCGGATGTCGTGCCAGCGAATGAGATAATTGGTGACGATGCGGTTGATGAACAGCGGAAACTCGCTGCGCCGGTCACGCTCCCGCCAGCGCCGCTGCCAGTCCTTGATCATGTCCTCGATCGCGCGTTCACTCTTGCCCTCGTAGGTGCGGTTGGACTCGGTCACCGCCGTGCGGAGAAAGGGCGTGGTCGCGAGCTGCTCCGCTTCGTTGATGCCCCGCGTGACGTGCATCTCGATGCGCCGCGACGCTTCGACCGCCATTTCCTTGAAATTGACGCCGGTCGTCTCCTGAAGCGCGCGATGTTCCTCGAGATACGTGATGAGGAGGAGTAGGCCGGCCGGCACAAGACCCACCATCACGATGGCGGTGATGATCTTGTGCTGGAGGCTGTGTGACCGACTCCAGAGTTTCATGGATAAGCTCGTGCCGGGCTGGTTACCGCCTCATCATACCGCCCGTACAGGCGTGCCGCCAGTTCCGGAATCTGACGATTTGTCGATCTGCCAACGTGCTGGACCGGAGGCCTTCAACAGATCATCAAAACTCCCCTACGCCCGCTTCAACAGCCGCCCGGGCGCGCCGGGCCACACCAACAGCAGCGGACTGGCGACGAACACGGAGGAATAGGTCCCGAAGATCACGCCCCAGAGCAGCGCGAGCGAAAAATCGTGCAGCACTTCCCCGCCGGCCAGGGTGAGCGGAATCAGCACGAGCACGACCGTCAAGCTCGTGACAATCGTGCGGCTCAACACCTGATTGACGGCGTTGTTGATGGTCATTTCTTCCGTATCGCGGCGGCGAAGGCGCAGGTTTTCCCTGATGCGATCGAACACCACCACCGTGTCGGTGAGCGAATAGCCGGCCAGCGTCAGGAGCGCGGTGACGACGAGCAGCGTGATTTCCTTGTCCAAGATATAAAAGGCGCCCAGCACCGCGAGCACATCGTGAAAGGTCGCCAGCGCCGCCGCCACCCCGAACCGCAATTCGAACCGGGCCGCGATGTAGAGAATGATGCCGGCAAATGAGATGACGATCGCGATCAAGGCGTCTTCCTGGAGTTTCTTGCCGATCGTGGGACCGATCTCCGTCGTCGACTCCACGACGAAGCGATTGTTGGGGAACTCCTTGGAAAACACCGCCTGCACGCGTTCCGCCGTCTTCTCTTCGATCGTGGTGGAGGCCTTGACCCGAATCAGCAGCTTGTTGTCTTGTCCGAACTCCTGCAACTCCGCGTTGCCGAGACCGTTGGATTCCAGCGCCTGGCGGGCCTCGTCGATCTTGATCGGCTGGTCGAATTTCAGCTGCACCGCCGTCCCCCCGGCGAAATCGATGCCCAGATTGGCGGCTCCCCGCGCGATCTGCACGAGCGCAATCACGCCCAACAGCACCATGACGCCGGAAAAGGCAAAGGCCAACTTGCGCTTGCCCATGAAATCGATGTTGGTCTTTCCGAGAATCTCTAACATGCGCGCTCCCCTAAGAGGCTCGGGGCACGGGGCTAGGGGCTGGAGGCCGACGGCTATCGGCCCCCTTGCCTCTCGCCTCTTGCCTCGCGCCCCTACGATTAAATGCTCAACGTCTCCACTTTCGGGCGCTGGTTCAGGAGGTCGAAAATGACTTTGGTCCCGACCAGCGCGGTGAACAGGTTGATCGCGATGCCCAAACACAGCGTGACGGCAAACCCCTTGATCGGTCCGGTGCCGAACAAGAACAAGGCCACGCCCGTGATCAGCGTCGTGACGTGCGAGTCGATGATCGTGAGCAACGCCTTGTCGTAGCCCCCGTCCACCGCGAGCCGCACCGCCTTCCCCTGGCGCAGCTCTTCCCGGATGCGCTCAAAAATCAGCACGTTGGAATCGACGCCCATGCCGATCGTCAGCACGATGCCCGCGATGCCCGGCAGGGTCAGCGTGGCATTCAGCGCCGAGAGGGCCCCCAGCAAGCACACCAGATTCAGCACGAGCGCAAAATCGGCGATCGCGCCGGACAGCTTGTAGTACACGACCATGAAAATGACGACCATCGCCCCAGCGATCAGCGTGGCCTGCACGCCCTTATCGATGGAGTCCTGGCCCAGCGACGGCCCAACGGTCAGATCCTGGATGATCTTCAGCGGCGCCGGCAACGCGCCGGCCCGCAAGACGATGGCCAAGTCGTTCGCCTCCTGCGTCGAAAAGGTGCCGGTGATCTGCGCGCGCCCGCCGGAGATGCGCTCCTGGATGACCGGCGCGGAGTAAATCGTGTTGTCCAGCACGATGGCCATGCGCTTCTTCACGTTCTCGCCGGTGATCCGCTCGAACTCTCTGCCGCCCTTGCTGTCGAACGTGATGGAGACGTACGGATCGTTGAACTGGCCGATCGAGACCCGCGCATCGCTCAAGACATCACCGGTCAACATCACGCGCTTTTTCACCAAGTACGGAATGCGGAATTCGCGGCCCGTGTCCTTGTCCACCACGCGCTCGAAGAGAATTTGATCGCCCTCCGGCACCTTGCCGGCAAATTGTTGAAGGACCTCCGCCTCTTTCTCCTTCGGAACGCGGGCCGGGAAGTCCATCTTCATCTGGTTGTCTTCGTCCAGCATCTTGAATTCGAGGAGCGCCGTTTCCTTGATGAGGTCCTTCGCCCGCTTGGGTTCTTTCACACCCGGCAACTGTACGACGATCTGCTTCAGCCCCTGCCGCTGGACCAGCGGCTCCGCCACGCCGAACTGGTCGATCCGATTCCGAATGGTTTCGAGCGCCTGATTGATGGCCGAATCTTTGATGCGCTTGATCTCGGTATCGCGCAACTCCCAGATCAGCGTATTGGCCGAACCCGCGCCCTCGACCTCGAAAAAGGTCGGGTACTCGTCGATCAGTTTCTGGATTTGCGATTTGAGGTCGGCGTTCGCGAACTGAATCGTGATGCGATGCGAGCCGGTCCGCTTCACCGATTCTACCGGGATCTTCTTGTCCACCAGGAGATCCTGCAAGGAGACCACCGACCGGTCCACGGCGATTTCCACCGCGCGGTCTTCGTCCACCTCCATGACGAGATGGATGCCGCCCTGGAGGTCCAAGCCGAGGGTGATGCCCTTGTCCGGCAGGACCTTGCGCGCCCAGTCAGGCAGGGCCTGATAGAGCGGCTTATACGACGGCAGGAAGAACAGCACGGAAAGGACGACCACGAGGCCCAATAACGCGAACCGACCACCGACTCTTTTCATGTCTCGCTCAACCTTTCTCCCTAGGACGACTTACTCTTTGTCGTCTTCTTCAGTGCGCAGCTTCGCAATGTGCTCCTTTTGAATTTTAATCTTCGTATTGTCGGCGATCTGCAGTGTGACGGTGGCTTTCCCCAGATTGGTCACGGTGCCCCAGATGCCGGAGGCCGTGATGACCTTGTCGCCCTTCTTGAGATTGTCCAGCATCGCCTTCTGCTGCTTTTGCCGTTTCTGCTGGGGCAGGATCAACAGGAAATAGAAGATGACGAAGATCAAGACGAACGGGACCAGCGAGAGCCAACTGCCCGTGCCCGATCCACCTCCGCCCGCCCCCTGCGCCCATGCCAGAGACGCCATTGCCGCCATCGTCATGTCAGTCTCGCTCCTATTCCTGCGGCGACCGCTGGTCGCGCATTTCGATGTCCCCGCCAGGGCCCATGCGCGCGCGGTCTGCCCGGGCGCGGTAGAACTCCTCGCGGAACGCCGCGAACGATCCGCGTTCGATCGCGGACCGCACACGCCGCATCAGATCCGCGAAATGCCACAAATTGTGAATCGTATTCAGCCGCGAGCCCAGCATCTCCTTCACGTGAAACAAGTGATGCAGATAGGCTCTGGAGTAGCGCTTGCACACCGGACAGCCGCACTCGGCATCAATGGGCCGCTCGTCGTGCCGGTACCGGGCCTGCTTGATGACGACCCGGCCCGTCGCTGTGAACAGCGATCCGGTCCGGCCGTGGCGGGACGGCACGACACAGTCGAACAGGTCGATGCCTCGGGCGACGCCTTCGATGAGATCTTCCGGCAACCCGACACCCATCAGGTACCGCGGCTTCTCCACGGGCAGTTCCGGCACCGTGACATCCAGTGTGGCATACATCTCCGCCTTGCTCTCGCCGACCGATAGCCCGCCCACGGCATAGCCGTCGAAGCCGACGGCGACCAGTTCCCTCGCCGACGCCGCGCGGAGGGCCGGATCCAAGCCGCCCTGCACGATGCCAAACAAGGCTTGATCGGTCCGCCTGCGGCTGGCCTGACAACGCTTCGCCCACAATGCGGTGCGCCGGACTCCTTCACGAACCGCTTCGCGATGGGCCGGCAGCGCGACACACTCGTCGAACGCCATGATGATGTCGGCGCCCAGCGCTTCCTGGATCTCGATGGCCGTTTCCGGAGAAATAAAATGCGTGGAGCCGTCGATGTGGGACTGAAACGTCACGCCCTCGTCGGTGACGGTGCGGAGCTTGGCTAGGCTGAAGATTTGAAAGCCCCCGCTGTCGGTCAGAATCGCGCCCGACCAGCCGGTAAAGGCATGGAGCCCTCCCAACTCCGCGACGATCTTGTGTCCCGGCCGCAAATACAGATGGTACGCGTTGTTCAACATGAGCCGGAATCCCAGCTGGTGGAGATCATCCGGCTCCAGGCCCTTCACGGGGCCGAGCGAGCCGACCGGCATGAAGGCCGGGGTTTCGACCGCGGCGCGGGCGGTGCGCAGCTGGCCCAGCCGGGCGCCCGTTTGCCGATCACACTGTCGAAGGGTGAACTGCACCATCGCCACTCGCGCGTCCTACATCTGGTCCGGTGCCGAGATGCCCAGCACCTGCAATCCGTTCTTCAGCACCTGCTGGACGGCACCCATCAGTACCAGGCGGGCTGCTGTGACGGACGGCGACAAGGCGTCGGACCAGGCCGTGCCTTCGCCCTCCGGCTCCCCCGCCGGAGGCAGAATCCGATGTTTGTTGTAGAACGTGTGCAGCAGCGCGGCCAATTGTTGCAGGTAGTACGTCATCCGATGCGGCTCAAAGGCCGTCGCGCTCGCATGCAAGACCTCCGGGAAGGCGGACAACTTGCGGATCAGCGCCAATTCGTCCGGATCGGCCAGCACCGAGAGGTCCGTCTCAGCCGCCGCCGTGCGTGCAATGCCCCGCGCCTCCGCCACCCGCCAGAGGCTGGCGATCCTCGCGTGCGCGTATTGCACATAGTAGACGGGATTATCCGCGGAGCGCTGCTTGGCGAGCTCCAAATCAAAATCGAGGTGCGTCCTGGAGTCCCGCATGAGGAAGTAAAACTTGGCGGCATCGGCCCCCACTTCGTCGATGACTTCCCGCATGGTGATGAATTCGCCGGTGCGCTTCGACATCTTCACTTCCACGCCGCCGCGCAACAGCTTGACGAGCTGCACCAGCACGACGCGAAGCGTTTCTTTCGGACGGCCATAGGCCTCCATCACCGCTTGCATGCGCGGGATATAGCCATGATGGTCGGCGCCCCAGACATCGATCAGCAGGTCGTACCCCCGGTACAATTTGTCGCGGTGGTAGGCGATGTCGGACGCCAGGTAGGTCCACTCGCCGTCCTGTTTCCGCACCACCCGGTCCTTCTCATCGCCGAACTTGGAGGACCGGAACCAGAGGGCGCCCGCTTCCTCGAAGAGGAGACCCTGGCGCTTCAGATCCGCGAACGACTGCTCGACCGCGCCTGACGCGATCAAAGAGGCCTCGCTGCACCAAGAATCGAACTCCAGGCCGAACGCTCGCAAATCGTCTTTGATCAGTCCCAAGAGTTCCTGATAAGCCAATTCGCGGCAGCGTTGCTCGGCTTGGTCCGGCGGGAAGGCCGCGAGGCGGTCGCCTTCCGTTTGATGAATCCGCTCGGCCACCGCGCGAATGTACCCGCCGTGGTATCCGTCCTCGGGAAAGACGGCTGGTTGACCCAGAAGTTCCTTGTATCGCGCATAGACCGACGCTCCTAGTAACTTCATCTGCCGGCCGGCGTCATTGATGTAGTACTCGCTGACCGCCTCGTAGCCCACCGCGTTGAACAAGTTCACGAGCGCCTGCCCGACCGCCGCGCCGCGCCCATGCCCGACGTGCAGCGGACCCGTCGGATTGGCGCTCACATATTCCACGAGGACCCGCCGGCCGGTGCCGAAATCGGACCGGCCATATGCCGCTCCCTGTCGTTCAATGTCACGCAGGACTTCGAGCCAGACAGACGGTTTCACCGTCAGGTTCAGAAACCCGGGCCGCACGATTTCGACCCGTTCGAACAATTGCTCCCGGGCGGGCAGATTCTCGACAATGATTTGTGCAATATCGTGGGGAGCCCGTTTCTCCGAAGCCGCCAGGGCCATGGCCACCGTAGTGGCAAGATCTCCCCATTCCGGGCGCTTGGGAGCGTCAAGCGTGACCATGGGCCAGGACTCCATTTTCAGTTGCCCCTTGGCCTTGGCGCCGGACAGCGCTCCGTGGAGCGCGTTGGCGACTTTTTCCTGGACCACACCTTGAGCCACGAAACTCACCTAAGTCCTTAGACAGCAAGGGGAAAAGCAACTTGGCACTCTAGCATACGGAGGGGTGAGTAACAAGGTGACCCAACGGATTTTGTTACTCAACGGTAGCGGCCAGGCGGGTGAGACACACGCTGGCAATGGTCTCCGGCGTAATGGCAAGACAAGGTTTCTCCTGACACCGCTGGATCTCTGCCCATGGAGCACACGAGCAGGGGGGACCGGTAATCACCGACACATGATCTCCCAGAGGCGCCCACTGACTGGGATCGGTCGGTCCAAAAAGCGCGACTGTCGGCGTCCCTATCGCCGCTGCAAGATGGCTGACCCCGGAATCATGCCCAAGGAACAATCTGGCTCTGGCCAGCATCCCAGCGAGAGTCGGTAACGTGGGCTGTTCGATCACCGGCACATGTGGCATCCCTCGTTGCATCAGGCCAGCGACCGCCTGACCATCGGCCGGACCGCTGACGATGGCAGGCCGGTACCCTGCTTGCTGAAGGCGACTTATCACCGCCGCCATGGTTTCCGGCCGGATGCACTTGTGCAGGCTGCCACTGCCCGGGTGGCAGAGAACAAGGTGGTCGGCATCGGAAATTCCGAGAGTCCGGAGTTGGCGGGCAGCCGCCTCCATGAGGGCTGCCGGGAGTGTCAAACAGGGGACCGGCTTTTCCAGCTCGTGGCGATTCCCCAGCACCTCCCAAAACCGCCGGGTTTGATGTACCCCTCTCAACGGGACGGGCGAGGCCAGGCACACGGATCTGACCCCGAGTTGCCGCAACGTCCCCTCTAGGACCCCATCCCGGTCGCGGAGCCAGCCGACTGCTGCCTCACAGTCGGATAGGAGCTGACTCAGCCGCGGTGCGACGGTGCCCCCCATGAGCGAGGCCAGGGCTCCGGATTCCATCGTGAGCACACGGTCGGCAATCTGGCAGAGATTCAGCAGTTCTCCAATGGCCGCTCCGGTGAGAAAGACCGCCATGCGCTTCGTCCATTGCCGTCGAAGCGCATGGATCGTCGGAAGAGACAGCAGGACATCGCCCAGTCCGCCGGGGTGGATGATGAGCAGTGATGAAGGGCCTATCGTGCTCACTCGGAGGAATCGGACAGAAGACCGGCGGCCCTGGCGAGGGCGAGGTCAGCCGGGGTATTGACGTTGTGAAACGAACGCGACAACGGATCCAGCTCCGCCCATTCGTGTGGCTGAACAAGCGTGACCTTCAGTTGCGCCTCCGCCGCCAGATCTTGAATTCTGAGCTGACGGGCTCGTGCCCTGCGTTCCAGTACCGGTAACACCGGCTTGCTGTAGACGGCATGCATGGGCTGCAAACCGCTCGGCAGCTGCGCCATCACGATATCGGCATTCGCGTCTCGCTCCACGAAGAATCGGATCATGCCACCTTGAAGAAACGGCATGTCACAGGCCACCACAAAGACACGGGCGAACGAGGCGGCTTCCAGTCCGGTGTAGAGACCGCCCAGGCTTCCGCAGCCGGGGATCAGATCGCGGTGAACGCGGCAGCCCGGCACCTCCAGCGGCTCACTGTCCTGCGCAATGACGACCAGCACTTCCGGAAAGACCTCGGTCATGATGGAACAGCACCGCTCCAGCAGCGTCGTGCCGCCGATCGTCATGAACCGTTTGTCCTGGCCCATCCGCCGGCTTTTTCCACCGGCCAAGACGATGCCGGTGCTCTGAACGGCACCGGCGGTTGACGGCCATTTCCTCTTAGCGTCCATAGAAAACACGAAGGGGGTGGGTTTCCCCACCCCCTTCCCGTATTCACGCAATCACGGCCAAACGGTCAGAGCGTCTTGCCCTTTCGCTTGTTGGCCCGGCGGGTGAGGACCCACGCCTCGAGAATCACGATCCCGCCCGCAATCACGAACGGATAGATGTACGTTTCTCGCGGGATCGGCGGCTCGAGGAAGGTGTAGTAGAAGGCCGAGACTGCCATCTTTCTTCCGGCATCGCCGTTGTGACCGTCCCACGCGAAGAACACGGTCGGAATGTACTGTCCGACTTCGAAGAACGTGTCCTCGTCATAATCCTGGTCCTTCTTGTTGCCGAGCGGACGCTGAATCATGACGTACCAGCGGCCGTTCTTCCATTCCGCCTTCAGGACTTTGAGGTACTCCTCGTAGGAGTCCCGTTCCTCGAAGTCTTTATCCCATCCGGTGCCCTTGAAGGCCCGGATCGACCCGTCGGCTTCCCACTTCACGATATCGACGGGGAACTGCTCATTCGTGCCGAACAGGTACCGCGGCTTGATCGGCGCCGGAAGCTCCTTCCACTTCACCGGCGTCTCGATCGCGATCGCGTCATTATAGACGGTGTACTTGTTCTGGTTCGCGGCGATAGATCCCTCTTCGCCCGTCTTGGGATCCTGCTCCTTGATATCGAGATTCACCTGCGTCGGCGCCCAAGGCAGCTTGCCCTCGGCCACGCTCTTGGTCCGATCATCCCACTCCAGGAGATAGACCACATGCTTCTCGTTGTAGAGGGCCCGCACCCAAATATCGTCAATGCGGTTCACGAAGTTCCGGGGCTTGTGCGTGATTTGCCCGCCCATCGCGACGTACCGCCGCGGGGTGCTTTTCCACATCTCGTTTTCAGGATCCGGCGAAATTTCGCCTTCGATGGCCTTGCCGGGGATCACGAAGTTGATCTTGGGCTTGTCGGTCAACGGATCGATGGGAAGGGGGTTGCCCTCCGGATCGCGTTCGCAGAGCGAGTTGACGAAGTTCGCAATGTCCCACCGCTCATCGACCGTGGTGCTGTCAGCGAAGGACGGCATCGGCGTGCCGTTGATCCCCGTCGAGAACGTGCGGAAGATATTCCTCACGTTGTAGGGGTCCTGGCGGCTCCCGCGGAAGTTCCAGCACTTGTGCCAGTCGGCCGGTTGGATCGAGAAGCCCCAGTCGTCCTTGAGGTTGAACGCATTTCCGTCACCGCGGCCTTCCAACCCGTGACATTCGATGCACTTCTTTTCCACGATAAGCTCGGACCCCCGCTTCAGGCTTTCCTCTGTAGCGGGCTTTGGTTTGAGGTCCGCGAGTTGGAGAATCGTCTGCGTTTCCGACTGCTTGTCGGTAAACTTCCGGTCCTTCACCAGCTGGGTTGTCACAAAGGCCAACACTTGGAGCCGCTGCTCTTCGGTCAAGATACCTTCCCAGGACGGCATAGCGGATCCGGGCAATCCGTGGGTGACCGTTTCGAAGAGGTCGTTCTGCCCAGGGATCGGCTTTCTCGCGTCGAACAGCGGCAACTCGCCGCTGGCTGTATGCCGGATCTTGAACGTGCCCTGATTGAAGTTTCTCGGACGAGGCCAGAGGCGGTCCGCGCCTGGACCGTCACCGGCCCCGTCCACCCCGTGGCACCACACACATTTTGTAAAGTACACGCGCTTTCCGGCTTCCACCATTTCGGCAGGGGGTTCCGGCGCCAGCTCCCCCTTCTTGAAGCCTTCAGGAATGTCCTCGGCATAGGCCACCACTCCAGCCCCACCGGAAATCAGGACGATTCCGAAGGCTGAAGCAAGGAGCAACCCTGCTTTTCTACCCATCGACTGATTCATCATGTTTGTCCTCATCTCATAAGTCCGTTGAGCCGCCGAGTCCGCCGGACGACTAATCCCACGTCCTCGGGTAATAGCCGGTATGCCAGTACTCGAAGAGAATGACCTTCCAGATTTCGTCCACCGTCAAGTGCTGCTCCCACGGCGGCATGACGGATGCCCAGGGGAACCCTTCGTTCGGCAGTCCGATTCCGCCCTTCGCCACGCGCCAGAAGATGAACGTCTCCTGGAGCTGGGCGATCGTGCCGGGATCGGTGAAGTTCGCCGGGATGGGGTTGAACGCAAAGGCGTGGAGCCCTCGCCCGTTCAGGTTATCGCCGTGACAGAAGTGACAGTTCTGGAAGAAAATTTCTCCGCCCTCGCGCACGTATTTCAGATAGCCTTGCGCGTTCGGATCCCAAGGGTTGGCATTGGGTTTCATGAGACGGCCCATGCCTTGTTCCACGATGTTCGCGTTGGTGTATTCCTGATCGTACTTGCCTTCCGGATTGACACGATACGGATTCTGCGACGTCTGCAACACGTAGGTTTTGCCGTGGACTTTGGTGCTGGCCGGCGGAGCGGGGTGCACCGTCCGCAGCTCGATCGGCTCTTCCGACTTCGGCTTCATCGCATTGTACGAGAAGCCGCCGATCAGGACCGGCAACAGCACGAGGTACATGTACCGCAACATCTTGTTCATACCGGTCTGCGCGTCCAGCACATTCATGATCGGCTGCTTGAACTTCCTCCAGTCTTCCTCGTTCGAGGACATCCACATGAACACCGCCACGAGCGAAACCGTGCCGTACATGGCGCGGACGCTGAACGGAATGGGCGGATAGACGCGGTACTTGAGGTACAGCAGAATGAACGCCCAGAAGGCGATTCCTTGCCAGAACCGGGGGATGGGCATGCCCATTGAACTCAGCAGATAGCTGAGCCCCGTAAAGCCGGCGACGAAGAGGGCCAGCTCAAAGAGCATCTGCATCGGCATGTAGCCTTCGACCAAGCGCACGGTGCTCGATGGAATGATGTCGAAGATCATCCCAACCAATAGGAGCAGGCCCACCACTCCTATTAGCGCGCCGACGGACATCAATGCTTTCATGGGTTCACTCCCTTTAGTCTAAAAATTCACAGCTCAGTTAAGAAATTTTCGGAGGCTCTTTCCCCTCATAGGTCTGCGAGAGGTAGTCGACGATCTTCTTGAGCGCTCCCGCACTAAGCTTTTGTCCGAACACCTTCGGCATCGTGTTGTCGGGAAACGGCTTCACGACATACGCGCTGGGATTGACGATCGACTCCATGATGTACTCGGGAGTCGACTTGGCCGTGCCCTTGTATTCCTTATCCTTGATGCGAGTCGGAGCATTGGTCCCCTCCACCAACTTGGGGCCGATGGTGCCGGTCGCTCCAGGAATACCGGGAATCGTATGGCAAGAGACGCATTGCGCTTTGGCAAAGATCTGATCGACGGGTTCCGACCCGTCGGCCAACAGCGCGCTCGCCGGGCCAGCCGGCTTGTCCTCCTGCTGCTTGGGACGTTCGGCTTCCGGAATGAACTTCTCATATGACTTCACAATTTCTTCGAATGATGGAGCCTCGCGTCCTTCGCGGACATACAGCCACGTGTCTACTGCGGCCAGCTCCGGCAGGCTGAGGGAGATCGGCGGCTTGTGAATGGCAGGCATCGGGCTTTCTCTGTCATTCGTCCCCTTCACGCCGTAGCCCTGCACGACGAAGCAGCTCGGACAGGCATGCGACTCGGCGATGTATTCCTGGCCGTTCTCCGCGGTGCCGGACCCGGGGAACGCTTCTTTCTGGACGGTGTCCCGTTCGTTCGGCTTACCCTTGTGATAACGCGGATCTTCCAGCCGTTCTTTGGCCGCCCGCTCCGGCAAGCCCAGGAGATTCGGCGCACGCTCACCCAGCATGCCTTGGTGGAACGCATGACACAGCGGACACTGCCCCTTGCCGATCGCGCCCTGCTCCTTGTTCTTTCCGATGCCGCCAAAGATGATTTTTTCACCCTCGTCGGCCAACTGCTGAGCGGTCATCGAGCTGAAGTCGAGTTTTTCTTCCTTCGGAGGAAATCCGCCCTCCACCTGCGGCAGCCAGTTGCCGTAGCCGGACAGCGCGGCGGCGACGAAGAACATGAACCCGCCGATCTTGAGCAACGCCGCCAGATTCGTGAAATAAATTCCAAGCATGAAGGCCAACGCCGTGATCATCACGAGCGACACCGGCAGGAGCCGGGACTCGCCGTAGAAGTTCACCTTGTAGTTCGCGATAGCCATGAAGAGCATCAGCGCGGCAATCATTCCGATAAAGGTCTTGAAGGTGGCGCGCTTCTTGGCGGCCGGATCGCTGATGGAGACCTGGAAATAAATCATCAGTCCCACCAGCAATGCCAACACTGGCCAACCTATGTCGAGAGCTTGACTGATCAGATCAACCACGGTTTTAACCTCCTGCGGTTAGAGGGGAGGGGCGGCGCGAAGTTCGCGCCACCCACCCCTCACCAAGTCCCAATGAAAATTTTAGTGGCTGCCAGCCGGTTGCGGCGCTGCCCCTGGCGCACCCGCCTTGGCTTCGACCGGCACCTTCTTGATGCCCAAGCTGCCGAGCCAGAAGACAAAGAGAATGCTGATCCAGAAGAACAGCACGTTGAAGGAAATCATGTTCGCCGCAAAACCCACCGTATGGGTGTAGGCCCAGGGCGAGTTATCCCGCATAATCTCGTTCACGTGCCAGAAGAGCCGGACCGAGGAGCGGATATACCCCATCAAGCCCATCATCCAGGTAAAGGCTGTCGCCAACATGATCAAGGCATACTGGGAGCGAGCGGAGATTTTGCCCCACTCGATCGGTCCCATCTGCTTCGCCCCCTTCATCATGGCGCTGTTGAGAGCGAACATGAAGAAGAGACAGGAGAGCGTGGTTGCGACCTGAGGCACCGACAGACCTACGCGCACGTTGGCCGGAATATAGTACCCGTAAATGGCCAACCAAATGATGTTGACGTAGGCAAAGAAGAAAAACACGCCCATGAAGATGTTGCCGAACTTCGCCCAGGACACGGTCGAGACCTTGTTGCCTCGCATGTACCACACGAAGCTCAGCACCGTCGTCGTGATGATGACGTTGATGCCGCCATTCTTGGCCGACATGACGCCGTAGTTCCCCAACACGGGATGCTGCTGGCCTCCCATGGCCTTCAACTCCGCGGGGGTCATGACCATGGTGTGCGGCGTGATAAACACGAGAAAGCCGCAGCACAGGATGAACACCAGATACTTGATGTACCGCTGATACTTTTCCGCGCCGCGCATCCGCCCCAGCGCCTGCCACAGATAGTAGTTGGTGCTGAGGAACAGAATGCCGATCATGGTCGCTTGAATGATGAAGAGCCAGGCAAGGAGACCGCCCATGAGCGTGATGCCCATCTGCTGACGGTAGGCATACACTTCACGCATGAGCCAGTACCCGGCGAAGGGAAGCGGAATCAGGAACGCCACCCCGATGGCCATGGCGATATACCCCATCCAGTCGTAGTGCGCGCGATCCTCGTCGGTCTTGGAGGCGAGGAACTTATAGGCGGCGTAGGCCGCGACGACACCGCCGCCGAACGCCATGTTGCCAAGGATGCGATGCACGTTCAGCGGGTTCCACAAGGCCGTGTGCAGAACGTGCCAGATATTGCCCAGGAACCGGCCCTGCTCATCAACGCCGGCCGGCGACATCATGAATCCGATCCACGAATTCGCAAGGAACATCAGCACAGTGCCGATCACGTTCAAAATGACCGACATGCTCAAATGAATCCACTTGAGGAAACCCTCCTTCATCTTGTCCCATCCATAATAGTAGATATAAAGGGTTCCGCTCTCGGCCACGAACATTAATGCGTAGATGTGCATCACGGGACGGAAGATGCTGGAGAGATACCCGAAGAAGGCCGGATAGAGCGTCAAGAACGTGAAGATCAGAATCCCACCGAGGATCGCGGTCAGCGAATAGGCCGTCAAGCTGATCTTGATGAAGTCGTACGCCAACTGATCGTATCGCTTCGCGAGCGCTTTGTCCTTGGTCACGACGCCCATGAACTCGATGATCATGCAGAAGATGGGCACTGCCAAGACGAAGCTGCCGTAATACAGATGCTGCTGATTGGCGAACCAGAGCAACACGCGACTTTCAAAATTGTATCGCGGATAATCTTTGGGACCATCCGTCGTCTTCGGCGCGGGAGCCCCGGACACGATGCCTTCCGTCTTGTAATAGACATCCCGGCTCTTTTCGACTTTTCCTTCGTCCTTCTTCGCCGCGTCCGCCGCAGCCTCTTCACCGGCGGCCGGTGCAGGCATCGACATCACGAGAGGAAGGAGGAGAAGCCCACTCATCGCGCCACGCGCCATGATGGACATCAGCTTCTTGCGGGTTACACAACCCATGGCAAACCTCCTTGATGCATTCCAAATATGATAACGACCCAATTCCGACAAGCTCGACGCCTTACTTCCTGAACAGGTACCAGTAATCCAGCCCCTGCATGTCCATAAGGAAGTGATCGATGGCCGTAAAATAGGCGATGCAGATCACGGCGGAGACGAGAATGTAGAAAATTGTCTGACCCATCGGACTTTGCCTCCTTCACATAGATGCGAGCCAATCCATTCCGGTGACTTCAGCAATCCAGCGATCAGCAGGGGCACTGAATGCCGGCGAACCAATAGAAGAACCAGAGACTCACAGCGCACGTGATGTAGAAAATCATCTTGCCGATCTTGACCTTCAAATCGCTGTCAGCTGTTGCCGTCGCCATCGCGCCTCCCCTTCCCTAACTTCGAATGATGAATGGAAATGAGTGAAATTCTTGACATGCCCAAAATGCGTGTGTTATTGAAATTTCCTCACCTGTGGCGTGAAAACGTAGGAAAAAACATGACGAAAAACTCAAAATTGTTCGACATTATAGTTTTGGCCGGTATGGTTGTCAACATCATTTTGGCCGTGTTTCTGATTCTCTACTACTTTGATTTTCTATAGAATTCACCCTAGTTCTCGCGTCCTCTCTCGCCTCCAATTTTAGGTCCCTGGCGCAGCGAAAGCCGATGGTTTCATCCCGAAAATCCGGCACCATCTTGCTGCGACTCGTAATCCGAACATCGGCGCCGGTGGTGGTGTATCCACCCCCCCGTAGCACTCGGTAGGTTCCGAACTCGGGGCTCGTGGGATTACGGTCCGGGGATTCCCTGTAATAGGTCTCGCTGTACCAATCCGCCACCCATTCCATAACGTTGCCCGCTCCGTCCATGACCCCGTATGGACTCTTGTCCGCGTCGAAACTTCCCACTCTTGCCGTGACCTCATAGCCGTCGTGGACCCTGGCCCAATTTGCTCCATTGGGCCGCTGGTCATTGCCCCAGGGCCAGAGCCGACCGTCCGGTCCGCGCATCGCCTTCTCCCATTCCGCTTCGGTCGGCAGGCGCTTGCCCTTCCACCGACAATATTCCTCCGCGTCTTCCCAGGAGACGTACACCACGGGCTGATTGAGACCGCGCATTTTCCCCACATTCTTGGCGTATCGAGACGGTGGGCCGGCCTTTCGGTGACCCGTCGCCGCGACAAACAATCCGTACTGATAGTTTGTCACTTCATACCGATCGATTTCGAAAGCATCCAAATAGATCTCTCTCGGCGGCTGCTCATCGAACCCGCCGGCCATGGTGCCTCGAATAAAAGGACCGGCCGGAATGATCACCATGTCGTCCGGCAAGGGTGACTCTTGAACGAACGAATCCGATGATGCAACCGGCTCGACCGGATCCGCAGGAGGCTCCTCGAAGGGCGGATTGGTGGTTCCGCGCAGAATGCCCATGATGGGGAGTGCGGCAAAGGCAAGGACGGCGAGGAGGAACGCGACCTTGAACTTCTTTTCCAGCATAAGGAGGACTAACTGGGAGATCCGCCTCCAGCGTCGAGGTCACTGGCGCAGCGGATGCCGATCGTGATGTCGGTCCGCCAGTATTTGGCGGCAAAGCGCTTCGAGAGTCTGGCATTTTGTGCGGTCTCTCGCCAAGAGCCGCCGCGCACGACTTTCAACTGCCCGTCATCGGGTCCTTTCGGGTCGCGGTAGATCGCCTTCTTGTAGATGTTTTCTTCGTAGGAATCTTCGACCCATTCTGCGACGTTGCCGGTCATGTCGTAGACGCCGTAGGGGCTGCGGCCGGCCTCGAACGAGCCGGGCGGAGCCAAATACTTATAGCCATCCTCGGCGCCGTCCACGTTGGCAACGCCCGTGACGAACCTGTCACCCCAGGGATACTTGCGTTTCCCTTCACCCCGCCCGGCCTTCTCCCATTCCGCTTCGGTCGGCAGGCGCTTGCCCGCCCATTTGCAATAGGCTCTGGCTTCTTCCCACGAAACGCTCATCGCCGCCAGCTCGGGCTTCAGGACCTTGGATTGGTCGTCCTCAAAGACTTCGATCTTCGGCAAAGGACGCTTGGTCATTTTCGCGAACCGCGCATACTCTTCTTGGCTGACTTCCTTCAGGTCGATGTAGAACCCCCTCAAAAAAACTTGATGTTCGGGGGCCTCATCGGGATCGCCGTCGTTGCTACCCATCATGAACGGCCCTTCGGGAATCTGCACCATCTCGCGTCCTTCGTCGCCCACCTTGATCTTGTACATCGAGTAGTCCTGAGGCGCGGCTTTACTGGCGGCGGGCCTGGCTTCCGACTTGATACTCATCGCCAATTCGCGCATCTGCTTGGCCTTGTACGATTCGTACACGAGCCCGGCAATCATCAGGATGAACGACGCAAAAACGAAGACAATCGATCCGATTAGTACGCCTCTATTTTCCATGGCGCTCCGTTCGTCTGTCTACGGCACTCTCACTCCGCCTGCCCATCCTGCTGCGTGGCCGCGGCGTTCCGCGCGGCCCGCATATCGAGCAGCATCGAAATCTGCACCCCGAGGAATCCGCCCATAGCGGCGCCAGCGCCCGCCCCGACCGAAATACGGTCTTCTCCCGCGACCAACCAGGCCAGCAGGCCGCCCAAGACCGTGCCGATGAGAATGCTGATCAAAAACCGGCGCCCTCCAAGGATACCGACGACCGCGCCCATGATCGTACCAACCCCGATGGCGACAGGCATCATGCCGCCGCCCATGATGAGGCCGATCAACGTCCCGACCGTCCCCATCACGGCGACACCGAAGACCATGTCGATAATCTTTCGGGGTGTCGACACCGCTGTTCCCCCGCCGCTCACGATGAGCGCGGTGTTGGCATGCATGTTACTTCGCTGAGGCCGCGATCAGCGGCCCTACGTCGATCTCAACGCCCGGACCGGCAACGATGGAGATGCCCCACGCTTTGGGGGCGGGCTCATGCCGATGAATCCGCTTAAAGTCCTCATAGACATTCACGCGTTCTTCCACCCACTGCCCGACCTCCTTGGTGCCGCTTTGCACGACGATCTCCGATCCGCTGAACATGCCGCCTTCAGTCACCGTGCCTTCCGGTTTCGTGGCACTCCAGATGTATTTCGTAAAGACGGGAATGAACAACAAATCCGTGTCCAAGGAAGCGTAGATAGCCGCAATCGGCTCCGTGCCCGCCGGCGCCTTGTGCAGCCGCCAGCGCCACGTCAGCACGGGAAAGGCCTTGGGATCCCAATCGATTTTTTTCTTCTTGATACGCTGCCCCGCGTCCTTCACCGCCAAGAAACTGGCCCCGTTCTCCGACTGGACCTTATAGGCCTCCCGCCCCTTCGAGTGGCTCCGCTGGCTCTCATGATCCCAGTGGGAGGGGAACCCGTCCGCCTCTTTCGACTGAAAATCCTCCAGAACGAGCGTCTGATTTTGCGCCGACGCCGAACCGTGCAACGCCACCATGCCGGCCAAGAAACCAAGGCAGAGAACACGGCGTCCTACGCGTCCCATGACATGAAGCACACTCTTCCTCCCGTGAATTACGTTTCTTGAGACGGCGCCGGAGCCAGGGATGGAGCTTTCTCCCCGCTCAATTCTTCATCGACGACCGGCTGCTGTCCGCGCTGGCACATCCAGAACAGCGCCAACACGGCTGCCCAGAACACCACCATATTGAGCGTGACCATCTTGGCCGCGAATTCCAGATCCGGCGTAAACGCCCAGGGTGACACATCGGCCATGACCTCGCTGACATGCCAGGACAGGCGGCCGGACGACCGGATATATCCCATCAAGCCCATGACCCACGTAAAGGCGGCAGCCAAGCCGAACAGGCCGACCATGCCGCGCACCGGGATCTTCCCCCATTGAATGGGCCCGTGCACGACGGCGCCCTTCAGCATGGCGCGGTTGATCAGGACGCTCGTCACGATGACCGTCAACGTCGTAAAGGCCTGGGGGGACGACAACCCGACACGGATCTTCGCCGGCAGATAAAACCCGTAGACGGACAACCAGACAATATTCAGCAAGCCGATCGCGTACAAGACGCCGATGGCGATGTTGCCCGATCGAACCCAGGAAACCGTCATCGTCCGATTGGCGCGCCGATAGTACAAAAAGCTGAGCGTCGTGAGAAGAATCATGACGTTCACCGCGCCGTTCTTGGCCGACATCACCCCGTAGTTCCCCACGACGGGATGTTGCGCGCCGCCCATCGCCTTCACTTCTCCGGGAGACATCATGACCGTGTGCGGCGTCAGCCAGACGAACAGCGCCAACGTGAGCGCGCCGAGCAGCACTTGATAGTAGGGCTGGTAGCGCTCGCCGCCTTTGATGCGGGCCATGCTTTGCCACAGGTAATAGTTCACGCCCATGAACAGGGCGCCGATCAACAGCGCCTGGACGACGAACAACCAGGTCAGCAGCCCGCCCATCATCGTCACGCCCATGCTCTGGCGAAACGCGTACACGGACCGCATCAGCCAGTATCCCGCGATCGGCATCGGCAACAGCGCGCAGACGGTGACGAACAGGAAGATATAGCCCACCCAATCGAAGTAGGCCCGCTCCTCATCCGTCTTGCTGGTAAAGAACCGATAACAGGCATAGGCCAGCACCACCGCGCCGCCCGACATGATATCCGCAAGAAAGCGATGGACGTTCAGCGGATTCCACAGGGCGGAATGCAGCAGGTGCCATGCGTTGCCGAGAAAGCGGCCCTGCCCGTCCACGCCGGCGGGCGACATCATGAACGCCGCCCAGGCATTCGCCAACAGCAGCAAGGCCGTGCCGAAGACGTTCGTCAGAATGCCGATCGAGGCGTGCACCCATTTGAGGCCCGGCTCGGCCATGCGATTCCAACTGTAGTAGTAGATGATGAGCAGTAGCGACTCCCCCACGAAGACGACTGCATAAGCCGGCATGAACGCCTTGAACGTGCCACCCATGTATTTCATGAAACTCGGATAGAGGCCGATGAAGAGCGCCAACATGAGGCTTCCCACCACCGCGGTCACTGACAGCGCGAGCAGCGCGACCTTGGCGAGATCCCGCGCCAAGCCGTCGTACCGCAGCGAGAGCGCCGGCTTGTTCGTCATCAATCCGAGGAATTCCAGCAACGCGCAGAACAGCGGCAACGCCAACACGAATCCGCCGAAATAGGTATGCTGTTGCGTGACGAACCAGACGAGCAGCCGGCTGTCGAAGGAGCTGAACCGTGGGTAGACGGTCTCGTGCGGCGCCGGCGCCGCCGGCCCCTGGGGAGTCCCCGCTGTCCCGAAATAGATGTCGGTGGCCTCCTCGGCGAATGACCATTCGGGCTGGCTCCACGCCAATGTCAGCAGTGCGGCAAGAAGGACCAGACCCCACCCACCGTGCAGTCCCCACCGCAGCCCACTCGCTTGAGGCATCATGCGATTCCTTTACTCCCGCTCCTGTTCAGCGCCATCTCGCCCGACGCCGATCCTGCCTTGGTCTTGCCCAGAATCCCCATGACGAAGGGGCACCGCAGCATGCCGGCGGTCACTTGCGGCTGTTGCCGATCCTCAATCAGGCGGCGATTACCCAGGTAATAACCATACATCCCCATGAGACCGGTCACCAGCGATCCGGCGACGACGGCGAGGGCAAGACCTTCCGCAGATGCGCGCAGCACAAACAGCGCGATTCCTATGGCCACCAGGTAATAGGTGGACGCGAAGGCCAGGCCAGGCCACCACCAGTATTTCAACAGCTCCGCCGGCGCCGTCTGCCGGAGGCGTGCGAACCACCCTGCAGGAGACCAACCGGCGAAATAGGCGCAGAGCGCCACACTGCCACCCACGAGCGTGACGCCGGTCAACTGCGCGAGCGCTACCGCGCGCGTCTGTTCGAACCACACACTGGAGAACACGATACCGCCGCCGATGGCCAAGCCACCGGCGACCCAGATTGACGAACCGGCCAACAACCCATCGGCCAGCATCCGGCGCAACGCCGTCCCGTCGGGAAACGTGAGGAACAGGCGCCCCGTGACTTGTAACTTGCGCACATGGCCAATCTCGAAGGCGTCCCGGGCGACGGCCGTACAGGAGATAATGATCGCCATCATTGCCGGCCCCTCGGGATGCTTCAGATAGTCGTAGCCGACCAGCCAGAGCAGCGCCAGCACCAAGAGCGCGAGCTGTATACCGTACACGAACCCAATCCAGCCGGCGAGCCACGCCAGCAGCCTGGAACCGTCCTGCGCAGAAACGGCCCGCCAGGATGCCTCGCGCCCGACCCGAAAGGCCAGCAGTGCGGTGACAGCTCCGAGCATCCCGCAGAAGCCCAACAGCACGAGGGGCTCGGCGAGCGGCAGCGCCTGTTTTGCCGCACGATACAGACCGAACGCGACCAGGCCCGGCACGAACATCACCAGGCGTTTCCGTTTGCGGACGGAGTCCTCCGTCACCGCTAGACTGAGGCTCGGCAACACGCGTAAGGCCATCCGATGCAGCATCACGACTCCAGTGACGCGTGACGGGTGACGGGTGAAGGGTAAGACCTGTGTCTTTCTTCAAGACTGGTCACTTGTCACCTGTCACGTGTCGCAGGCTTTGAACCCATGCCGAAATACCTGGCCTTCACTTCTTCCATCAGCGCCACCGTGATTCGCGTTGCACCGCGCTCCACCGCAGTCCGCTCGAGTTCGATTTTCGCCATGGCGCGCACCGGCGCCGGTACGTTGTCCAGCCGGCGCTCCGCCTCCGGGTCCCAGGTGATCCGTTCGCCGGTTCGCGGACGCAACAGCGTGTCATAGCTCACGACCCGTTCGCCGCGGGCCCGGACATCTTCCTCGACCTCCGCGCGAAACAGCGGCGCGAGGTACGGCGGCATCCGGTCCAGCCGGTGCAGGGCGTCGTCCGTCCATATGACACGATCCACCAACCCGGTCGCCTGACCGGCCGGCACATCGACACCGACCTTCAGGCCGCAGCCACGGCATTCAGAGCGGATGAACCACAGCCGTCCGCCATCTTCGGAGGCACGCTCTTCGATCCCCTCGGCATGCATCCACCGCCCGCAGCCGCAGGTCAACATAAAGCCCCGTGACGAGTGATCGGTGACCAGTGACGGGTTTCTCCACGAGTGCTGGGCCGGGATCCCAAAGCTATAGATTCATCACAAGATTCATCACACATCCCTCATCGCCCATCACTATCCGATTTTCCCAGGATACAGAATGTACAGCATGGTGTAGGTGGTCGTCCCGGTCACAAAAAGGATGCAATAGATGATCATCGTAAACAATCCCAGCGCCCGATGGCGCTGCGCGCCAATGGGCCATAGCCGCTGGATCGTCGTTTCAATCCCGAGGACAAAGGCGACAAGCAGAACAAACCCCAAATAGACCTCGAATTTCCTCATGGAAAACCCGGCCGCGGCGCCCCGCAATGCAAACAGCAGCACGGCGAGCGCGGTCGTCGTGCCGAGAATCGTTCCGATGCGTCTCCACGTCGTCACGAGAGGCGCCTCTTTCAGCGCGCGGCGGTCTCCGACAAAGACCTGTGCGCGGAACCCGAGGATGATCATGTAAACGGCCATCACGAGGCCGATGAGGACGAGGATGATATGCACGACCAGAATCGGCACGAACACGTGATCGTAGAGTTCCTGCGGACCTCCGAATCCTTCCTTGCCTTCCACCGCCAGGACGCCAAGCTGGCGGAACAGATAGTACGCCGTGAAGAATCCCACCATGGCCAGCATGCCGCAAAACATCAGCCAGTGGTGAGCATTCCCTTGTCCCCGGCGCGCCTTGAACCACCCGATCACAAAGAGGGCCGTAAAGACCGTCGCCATCAATTGGCTTAGGTCGGCCCCCATGGTAGCGTGGGTCCCGAAAAATCCTGGTTGTCGAAGCCACTCCATTGATCCTTCTTTCGTCGCTCGTATCTCGTCTCTCGCAAATTTCGCAAACGAACGACGCTTCACGAGAGACGGTTCACGTCATTTTAGTCCCTGCACCACCGCCGTCTTCTCCAACTCCGCGACGGAGGCGAACCCGGCCGTGGCCATCCAGGCGACGGCGTCCGAAATCTTGTAACAGCCACCCTGTTGAGTGTTGACGAGAATGTGGACTGCAAAGGCGGTCGTCCAGGCCGGCCCTGTCCCGGCTTCGTCGAGAAACCGGTCTTTGATCACGAGACGACCGCCCGGCTTGAGGTGGTCAAAGACTTTCTTGACCAAGGCTTGATTGGTTTCGTACGTCTGGTAGTGGAGGATGTCCGACATCAGCACGAGATCATACGGCCCGCCCAAGGGATCCGTATTGAAGTTTCCGGCGAGCAAGGCGATGCGCAATTCCAGCCCTGCCTCTTTCACGGTTTTCTCCGTCAGGCGGAGGGTGGCGGGAAGATCAAACACGGTCGCCGCCAAGTCAGGATAGACGCGGCAAAATGCGATGGCGTTGGTGCCGGCTCCTCCGCCTAAATCCAGCATGTGGAGGGGTCCGCTGAGCTGCAGCCGCTTGGCGAAATCCGGGCCGCTCTGCTGGCCGATACGATGGAGGACCGCCAAGACATTGGCGCCCAGTTCGGGGTCGGTCTCAAACACGTGCCGGTCGACGGCCCGCCGTCCCGTTCGAACGGTCTGCTCCAACTGCCCCCAGTTGTTCCATTCCGCATCGTGCAGCAGTAACAGGTGCCCGACATACTGAGGGGCATGCCGCACCAAATGGGCGGCGGCAGTGGCAGAATTGCGGTACCGATCGCCCTCCTTGCCCAGGAGTCGCAACGCGACGAGCGCGTTGAGCAGGAGGGTCAGAGTCGGCTCATGGGCGCCGATTTTTCCCGCGACCTCCCTCGCCGTCCTTCCCTTCCCCTCCAGGGCGGTGAAGACGTCCAAGCGGACGGCAGTCAGGAGAATCTTTGTTTCCCAGTAGTACCCTAACTGGAAGATTTCCGCGAGCGAGAGCTCCCGTGGCACACCCATCCCCTACGGTAACGCGCCTGAGTTTCGACAGAGCATAAGAGCCAGAAAATGACGTTGAAAGTCGGCATCTTACCTAGATCAGAAACGGAAAGGCAAGGCAGCGTGGTGGCGGGACCTTCAAAAACACAGAGGGCAGCGGAGTCCTCCGCTGCCCTCTGAACATGTCCGGATGAAGCTACTTGATTTCGGCCTTGAGGTTGGCCGTTCCGCCTTCCGTCACGTCCACTTCGAATTCAAACTTCTTCCCCTTGGCGACAAACGGATGCCAGACCACCACCTTGTGCTTGCCGGCCGGCACATCCTTGAGCTCGAAGGAGCCGTCTTCCTTGACGACCGCGAAGTGCTTGTTGGACACCGGGAGGAAGAAAGATTGCATGAACTCATGCTGGTCGCACTGCAACCGGTAATAGCCGTCCTTCTCCGCGCCGCCGCGGAAGGTGACCGGCTTCTCGAGCTTGTCACCCTTCTTGGCGAGACCAATGTTGAACCCGGTCGCCGAAGTGGAGCCCTTTACCGTGAAGCTGTGCGGATTGTGCAGCACGCCTTCCTTCGACTTGGGATCGTCGGGATCCGCATCGTGATTCTCGACCTTGAACGGACGGGTGTTCACCACGATCCCAGCGAACGGCAGGAACTCGCAGAATTCTGCCGTCACTTCCGTTCCCGCATAGCTGTCCATCCAGGCCTTGTCCTCGATATCGGCGACCGCCACGACGGCGTTCTTCAAGCCGCCGTCCTTGCCGACCTCAATGGTGGGCATGTACCGCTTATCCCCATCCACCAGCGCCTTGTTGGGATTCTTCGGACAGAACTTAGGATTCGGGAACTTGGAAAACAAGAACTCCTTCTTTTCCGGCTTCCCAGGATAGGTCACCTTCCCGGCGATCGTGCCACCGGCGTTCGCGGCGAGAGGCGCTGCGACCAACGCCACAGCGGCCACACCGAACACAATGGATAACGCACCCTTCTTCATGTGACTGCCTCCTTTGATGAGCGACAAACCGCGTGATGTATCATTTCCAAGACCGCAACGACCGCACTGTCAGGCAGAGAGACTCACTGCTCCGGCCTATGGTTACTCGGATCTCACGACCAAGACGGCGAGGCTCAGACTTGGACCGAGTATGTATATAAAAGTGTACCGTGCCCTGTCAATCTCAAACAAGCCGGCTAGGGCCCTTGCCAGCGGCTATTTTTTCGCTGGAGGATATGCACCAGCGCGCCTCCGGCTGTCGCCTGCACGGCCTCGTTCTGGTCATGCAAGGCCTCTTTGAGGGCGTGAAGAACCTCCCGGTCTCCGATGTGACCCAACGATCGAACCGCGACGATCTTCGGACCGGGAAGCGGATCGGCCAACAGCGTGGTCAAGAACGCGATCGCGCCAGCCCTGTTTTCCGCAGTCGCCTTCCCCAGGGCTTGGGCGGCGGCCGCGCGCGCCCCGGTGTCGTTCTGGTAGACCAAGCCCCGGACGGTCGGAGCCACGGATTCAAACGGCTGACCGAGCTGCAGCAAGGCGCCGATCGCGGCAGCCCGCACGGTCAACGCGCCGTCTTTCAAGGCTTCCGTAAGGAGAGGCACGGACTCAACGGCCCCCATATCCGCCAGACTCGTCGCGGCGGACTCCCGGACCCCGGGAATCGGATCTTGCAACAAGGCTTCGACAGCCCGTCTGGCTTCCTTGCGACGCAAATGGCCCAGCCCGCGCGCCGCAGCGCCACGCACCGAGGGTTGTGTGTAATTCAGCAACGCGCTCATGAGCGCCGCACCGCGGGGATCCTCCAGATCAGCCATGAGCCGTATCGCTTCTGCTCGATCTTCAGGGTTCGGCGCCTCGGCGGCCCGCGCGAGTTGCTCCCATGCATCCTTGCGGCCCAGCCGGACGAGCGACGCATAGGCGGCGATGCGGACGGTATTCAATTCGTCCCGCGTCGCGGCTTCCACCAGAGGCAGCACGGCCGGATCACCGCTTTTTCCGAGCACCTTGATGACGCGTGCTTTGACCAGTCCCGCCTGGTCCTCCAGGGCGGAGCGCAATTTCGGAGACCGCCGGCCGGCGGCGGAGCGTCCCAAGCCTTCCACGGCCAGCACACGCACAGGACCGGAACCGTCGCTCAGCCCGTCTTCGAAGAGGGGCACGACCTCGTCCGATTCCACCTCTTTCAACGCCGTGTACGCCGCTCCCCGCATTTGTTCCCGCATGTCTTTCATCATGGCGACGATGAACCCCAACGCGACGTCGCGTAGCAAGGGCAGATCGTCCTGTTTCAAGGACGCTTCCAACTTATCGTATTCTTCCAGGGCCTCCTTCGGTCGTCCTTGCTTGAGCAGCGCGCGAATCTTGATCCGCCGGACGTCGGGAAGAGCCGCCTGGTCGGAAGGCAGTTTTGCGACGGCCTGGAGCGTGTTGGGATAGTCCTTCTTCTCATAGAACTGCTGCACCTCCTTCGGCACGGAGGCGGCCCAGGCCGGCAGCGCAACGCTCAGGCCCACCACGGCGGTCAGTCCCAGCAGCGCCACATGACGACGCACACGACGACCCATGCTCACCCCTCTCCCTCTCTAGCCCCGAAGGCGCGGTCCCGTGCCGCTGACCCGCTTCTTGTACCCGGGTGGCTCAGTGAAATAGTAGTCCGGCTGCGGCGAGATCCGGAACCGGTCATACTCGATGGACCAGTCGCGGTCGCGGCTGACCAGTTTCAGCACAACACCCGTCTCCTTGTCCACCCACTCATACAGCCGCTCGACGCGCCCGTGTCGATCCGTCTCCACCTCAAACAATTGTGCTGGCCGGCCGGCGGCCGTCGCCTCGCCGACAGCGGTCCGGCTCCGCTCACCGGGGAGCGCGGCGTGCAGCGGCAAGGCATCGTCCGGATCCAACGGGGTGACGAGATATTCCTTGAGCTGGGCCAAGACATACCAGGATTCCGCGCGGTCCAGTCGCAAGATCTCAATCGCCGCGTAGCCATAGTCCGTCCGCAGCGCATACTTGTACTCGAGGCGCATGCGGTCTCCCTTGGCGAAGACCTGCGCTTGCGTCCGCTTGCCGTTCACTTGCTTGATGAGGGTGCCGGAGAACTCCACCGGCTTCGCGGCCGAATCGTCGGCAGGGAAGGCCCCAAGAGGCGCCCCGGCCCATGCGAGACAACAGGCGAGGAAGACCGTGAGACCGGTCCTCCTCACAGGCTCTGGCCGCATGGGAATCAGTGCTGCCGCTCGACGAACGGATCGATGGTGATCGAATACCCCAGCGATTCCGGACCGAAGCGGGGATTGTCCATAACTTTGTAGGCGGACCGGTTTCCCTTGGGAGCCAGCAGCGATAACTGCTCCACCACCCTGCCGTCCGGGCGGATCGTCACCATCCTCGTGACGCCGGGGCCGGTCTGCGGATGCCAGACGACCATTTGATACGTCCCGGGCGGAATGTGGTCGATGGAGAATTGTCCATCGGCGTCCGTCAACGCGTAGTAGGGATTGTTCACGGCCATGGCCCAGCTTTCCATGTAGGCATGGAAGCCGCACTGCATGTAAAACGTGCGCCGCCCTTTGTTCAGATAGATCGGCCCCACCAAGGATTTTCCCGGCGCATGGTCGTGCGTGGCGTGCAGATCACCCCGGTGATGCTCGTGATTCATCACCAACGGCGTGTTGAACAGCACGCGCGCGCCGGCCTCGAGAGAGGTTTCATACCCTTGGATATCGTGCATGACCGGATCCATGTTGACGACTTCGACGGCGTGACCGTTCCGCACGATGGTCATGAACGGCTGGAACATGCAATCACGGGCTTCGATCAGCGGCACCGAGATGTCGAACGGCTTACCGGCTTCCACTCCCTCCAACAGCACGATAGCGTCCTTGAGCCCGCCGCGCTCGTTGACCACAAAGTCATAGAGCAGCCTCCAGCCCCGGCCGTTTGAGATCCGTCCGCAATAGGCGGGATCGGGAAACGTAATCAGGTTGAATCCCTTGGGCTCCGGGACGGGCCCGTCAAGCACGACCGTCCCCTCGATCGTCCCTCCGTGTTGCACATCGACGACTTCGTAGGCCCATCCGTCAGACGTCCATCCAAGGGCGCCGAACAACATGCAGGTCGCAAAGAAGACGGCATGAGAGGGTACGCGCATACCATACATCGTCACGATGATCTCCTCTCCTTATGAAAGGATCACGATAAACCCACTCTTAGGGCACCTGCAATTCGAGGGTGGGCCGAATGTCGAGCACTTTTCCGAGGGCCCCCAATCCGAAATGTGGATTCTCTTCGATTTCGTGGGCGCTCCGGCGGCCTTTCGGTGATTCGAACGTCAGATTCACCTCGGCCTTACCCTTTGCCGGAACCGTCACCTTCTGCTCCAACATCGTGCCGACGCCGGGATGCCAGGCGACGAGCGTGTAGTCGCCGGGCGGCACGTCCGTGAGGCTGAACGTGCCGTCGGCGCCCGTCAGCTGATAGTACGGATTGGTCACGGCCATCCCCCAGCTCTCCATATAGGCATGGAACCCGCACTGCATCACGAAGATGCGCCGATCTTTCGTCATATGGATCACTTGCTTCATCGGCTCACCGGCCAGATGTTCGTGGCTGTCCGCCCCCGCATTCCGTTTATGGTGGGGGTTCATCGGCAGCGGCGTATTGAACAGCACGCGGGGACCCAGCTGTGAGGTTTCGTAGGCTTGAATGTCATGCATCACCGGGTCCATGTTCACCACAATCACTTCCGCGTGATTGCGCACCACGGTGACAAACGGAAGGAAACGACAATCGCGCGCCTCGATCACCGGCGGCTCGAACGTGAACGGCTTGCCCTTGGAGATGTCGGACAGGAGCACGACCACATCCTTCAACCCGCCGTCCGGCGCGAGCTCGAATTCCTTCAGAATCCGCCAGCCGGTCCCGGTGGAAATCCGCCCGCAGTAGACCGGGTCCGGAAACGTCACGAGATTGAAGCCTTTCGGAATCGGCTTGCCGCCCGTCATCGTCACCTTGCCGGTGACGGTCCCGCCGTCGGTGACGCTGATTTCGTCATAGCCCTCGGCAGTGATCGCGGCGCACAAGAAGCTCAGGGCGCAGAGAACAATAATCCCCCCTCTCATTCCGGCCTCCACAACCATGTCCTGTGTCTGGAACGACGAACCAGGAGATGGCCCATCGTATCAAACGGTCGGCGCAAAGAAAACGGGGGGAAGCCGTAGCCTCCCCCCTTTATGCCTAGGCCCCAATAACCTAACCCGGGCCAATCTCACTGGCCGCGGGCGTTACTTCGCTGCGACGGGAATCGCGTGCGCCGGCTGTTCAACCGCCGCGCTCTTCATCCCCGAGCCCGCGCCAGAGAGCGGCAGCAACCGCTGGTCCCCGGCCGGCAACACCCGCAGATATCCCCACTGTCCAGACTGCGAGTACGGCAACCGCTGATTGCTGTACACATAGTCGCCCGGCAAGCGATAGGGGCCGCCTGCGGAGGGAATGAACGCATCCAGCGTTTCGGAGCCGGAGTATTCGACCACGCTGATCTGGTCGGCGCCCCGCATGAACGGCTCGATCGGCCATTCGTGTTTCTCGACGCTGAACATCCCGTTCTGCTCGTTGCTCGCTCCGATGATGTGGATCCGCACCGGATCGCCGGCATGGGCTTCGATGATCGGCGTGGCCGGATCTTCGGGCTTGTCCGCCTTGCACGGCTGGAACACCTTGCCAAGCGAGCAGCCCTGTTCTTCACGATACTTGTACGGTTCCGACCGGTAATTGACGCCGGTCAAGCCCGCCACGTTCTGCACGTACGGCATGAAGCTGGTGCCGATGATGTTGTCCTCGTCCTGGAAGAACAAGGCCACGTCGCGGTAGTTGGGCCGGTTCTCGTTGCCCGGCACCGAGCGGTCGATGAGCACGTCGGCCGCCCAGGCGTTCTTGTTGGACACGTCCGCGCCGGTCTTCGGATCCCGGTACTTGGACCCCTTCGGGCCGACGATGATGGCTCCGAACAGGCCGTTGCGGGGATTCATCATCACGTTGCCCCAGTCCCACACCAGCGACTGCGTCTCGCCGTTGAACGGATCGGCATAGTACGTGTAGGTGCGCTCGCCGCCCGGCGCGATCGTCTGATCACCCGGATTGTTGCCGACGTTCGCGCCCAGCGAGTCCTTCGGATCGAAGGCCAAGCCGATGGCCGAGAAGGACGCCTTGCTCGCCTTCATCTTGTTCTTCAGGTTGATCTTCACGCAGTCCCCGACGTTGACACGAAGCGTCAGCGGCATCGGCTGCGCGCCGCCGGACACCTTGGCGACGTCTTCTTCCAAGGCGTAGATCTTCGCATCGGGGTTCGTGATTTGGATCTTCCGCTCGAAGTCCACCTCGATCGCCTCGGGCGCTTTCGGGTTGAACTTCATGCCGGGATAATCCATCGCCACGACGTTGAACGTCTTGACGGGCGCGTCGGCCGGGCACACCGGCAGCGCCTTGGGGATTTCGCCCTTGTTGGAGAATCCCGCCGGCAGTTTCTTCAGATCCGGCTGTTCCTTGTCATACACCCGGATGATGCCCCAGCCGCCTTCCGAGAATTTGGAGGAGCGGCCGTTGAAGTGGATGTAGTCGCCGGCCAGGTGCCGCGGCCCACCCGCTTCGGGCACGACGAGGTCATAGCGCTCGGCGATCCCGATGTGGATCGAATTCTTGCGGTTGGCATCCGGCGCATAGCGCTCCGTCCAGAACGTATGGCCCGACAGGGTCCAGACCATCGACTCGTTCATGAGCGTATGGAGGAGGCGGAACACCATCGTGTCGCCTACGTACGCCCGGAGGGTCGGCGTGTACGGATCGCCGTGGATCTGGCTGTTGAAGGCCTGTGAGACATCCGGGTTGGTGGCCAACCGCTGGGCGATGGGCCCCGCGCGGAAGTTCAGTCCGCTACCGGTCGTATGCGTGCCGCCGTTGAGGAACGGCATCGGCGTCATATACAGCTTCTCCGGCATCATGAACGACACGGTCTTGCCCGCCTCGAGCGCCACTTCCACCGGCTGCCCCGGCGGATTGCCCGCGGTCACGATGTTGACGGTGTGCGGCACGGTGTCGTGCACCTGGACCATCAACTCGCGGAAGCTGTTGTTTACGCCATGGCCCACCGGCTCGTTGGTATGGATGTCCGCGATCGGACCGCTCCAGACCAGCTTGCCGGTCTTCGGATCATGATAGGTCGAGCCCACCGGTTCGGCGATGAACGTGCCGAATCCGCCGTGCGGCCAGGTGGTCGCGCCGAACGCGTGATCGTGCCAGAACACGGTCCCGACGTCCGCGTCGACCCAGAACCGCTGCCGGACGAACTCCACCGTCACGATGTCGTTCGCCGGATGATCGTGCTTCAGGCCCTTCGTCAAGGTGATCGTGTTCCCGTTGATTGACTTGATCCGGGCGACTTCATTGCCCTTGACGTTGTCCGCGCCCACCAGAATCAGGATGTTCGGGTGGTACTGCTTGGCATTCTTCACCGTGATGCTGGTCGCACCCTTCTTCACCGCGCCCGTGAGCACGGTGTTCATCGGGGCCGGCAGACCCTTGGGGTTCTTCTTTTCCAGCATCGTGAACGGACGCACCGACTGCTCGTACGAGAAGCCGGTGATCACGCCGTCGGAGGCCTGGTTGTCGAACTGCAGGAAGTGCCAGTGGGTGTTGATCTTCGACGATTGGAAATTCGTGTAGTCGTCGTCGTCCCACTCGCTGGTGAGCGTCCAATCCACGCAATCATAGATGTTGCCGCGGACGACCAGCGGATACTTCAGATCGTCGTTGGCCCGGATCGCGGCTTCCTCTTCATGGAGCACGTAGATCAAGCCGTTCGGATCGATCACGGGCGGCTCCTTGCCCTGCGCCTTCGCGATCTTGATCGGCAGCTTGATGAAGTGCACGTTGTAGCTCTTCCGTCCCGCGTTGGCCGGGCAGAGGCTCCAGTTGCCGTTCTCGCCTGGCGCCGCCTGGTCGACGCTCTCGTCCCCGTTGGCGTCCCGGCGGATCATTTCCAACCAGGGCGCGCCGACGTGGTTCGGCGAGAACATGACGCGCTTGCCGAAATGCGGCGTAAGATGCGGCCAGGCCACCTTGCCGGTCAACGGCTCGAACATGATGGGATGCCGCTTGCCCGGATGCGTGGACTTGTACTTGGGATTGTCGATCGTGCTTTCCTTCTCGCTCATCGCCTTGGTGCCTTCCCAGATCCAGTCCAGCACCGTGGCGTCGTACGAGACGATCTGCCCCTTCTCATCGTCCTTGTGTCCCGGCTTGCCCTGCGGGGGCAGCTGCATCTCGACCCAATCCTTGATGGTGATCGTGGCCGGGTTGCTCTTCCAATCGCTCTTGCCCTTCTCAACGATCTTGAACTGCTTGCCGAACCAATCGACCGTCTGGCCGATCAGCTTGTCGGAGGAAATCGGCGCCTTGATGCGGCCTTTGCGGTCCGGGAGCTCGCGCAGATCCGGCATCACGTCGTTCCGCATATCGCCCTGCTGCAGCGTGTTGTACACGCGCCAGTACCCCCACATCCCCGCCACATAATGGTGCGCGACGTGGCAGTGGAAGAGGAAGTCTCCGGCGAGCTGCTGGCAGAGACCGGAGCCGCATTCGGTTTCCAGGTCCAACGCCTCGGAGGGGCCGATGACTTCCACGTCGACCCGGTCGGTCTTGTGGCGGATCACCGGATACTTCACGGGGCCGTTGGTGCTCGCGGCCCAGAGGTTCATGTCATCGATCGCCCGCGGGCTGCGCGGCCACCGGATGGTGCCCCCGTGCGGATGGTGGCTGTGGAACACTTCCGACCCACCGTGCACCAGGCGGAACTTCGCCGGATCGCCGATGTAGGAGCGGGGAATCGTGGGGGACGGGTCGCCAAACGTATAGGAGCTGTAGCCCATCGACTCGTCTTCGAAGCCGAAGTACTCGTGCTGCACGTGCATGTTGTTGATGCCGAACGGCTCGCTGCGATAGTTGATCGCACGGCCGCCGGGACGGTAGGCATCGGTCAACGGATCGCGCTGCGGCAGGAAGTCGCCCTTCTTGTTCAGCGGGCGGAACGCCTCGTCGCCCACCTCATGGTAGAAGAGGACGAATTCGCGGAAGTCCGGACCGGTCCCGTTCTTGATCATGACCTGCCAGCCGCTCGTGGCCGGAGTCGGATCGCCAGTGCCGAGCGGTTCCCAATACGTGGAACCTCGCGGCTCAACGACGAACGAACCAAACAAGCCCATGACCGTCAGTTCCCGATCATTGCTGTAGGTGTGGAATTGCCGCACGCCTTCCTGCGTGTTCGGGTGGATGTACCACTCGAAATCGGCGCTTTTGCCCTGCGCCACGATCGTGTCCGGATTCGTGGTCGTCGCGGCGGCGCCGGTGGCGCTCACGACCATACTGGATCCATGGATGTGCAGGCTGACGTCTTCGCCGCCTTCCAGCTTGTTGGTGAGCTTGATCTTGACGCAGTCCCCCTGGTTGCCGCGGATCGTCAGCGGCTGAATCCATTGCGCCTGGACACCGGGAATCACGGCGCCCGGATCGAACCCTTCCTTGTCCCGGGCTTCCTTGTTCTTATTTTCCTCTTCGCGCACCTTGTCCAGGTTCTCGTCCAGCACGTACATGTAGCCGGGATAGAAGTCGAGCCACTGATTGAGGGTGATCTCGACGTTGATCGCGGACACGTTGTACTGCTTGACCGGGGCCGTGGCGGGACACTTGCCGCCGCCCATGACGGCCACCGGCTCGACACGCGGATCGGACACCAACAACAGATCCTGTCCGCCGGCGCCGTACTGGTGCATCATGGACTGCGTGTTGTACATGCCGGTGTTGACGCCCTGCACCTGCGGATCATGCGCCATGTGCTCCATGATGCGCTGGTGTTGCTGCTCGACCATCGCGGCGCGATCGCTTTTGCCCGACAGGGCGTCCTCGATGATCGTCTGACCCTTGAGCTGTTCCGCCCAGGCCGGCAATTGATGGGTCATGGCAACCGCCTGCGTGGTTGCCTGTCCGGCGTGAGACACAGGCTCGGCGAAGGCGAGCGGAGCCCAGAGCAGGGCCGCAGCCGCCGTTACGCCGAGCATGCGGGTGGGAACACAAACCCGTGGCTTGTGGGAAAACATGGACCGGCCTCCTTGGTGTGATGAATGAAACAAAACCCAAAAACGCGACAGAAAACAACGATGAAATAGGCTCGATCAATACCCCTGGCGGACGCGAAACAGAGCTATCCGCCGAGAAGGAGTGGGAAAGATACTGAAGTCGGTTTTGTCTGTCAACCCCCTAGGACTCTCCCAAGTGGGTCCATAGCGGGTGCCAGGCAGAGGCGACCGGACCCGAGGGGATTGGTCCTCAGAACGTTCGCCCGGGTGTGCTATTTGTGAGATAATCGCGGCATGCTGCTGAAACGCTGGCTCGTCGGCGACCCTCTGAAGACCGCCCAAGCCGCTCACGAACGATTGAGCAAGCGTCTCGCCCTCGCCGTCTTTTCCTCCGATGCCCTGTCGTCCGTAGCCTACGCCACCGAGGAAATCCTGCTCGTCTTGATTTTGGCCGGCACGGTGGCCGTGTCCTGGTCCATTCCGGTCAGTGTGTCCATCGTGCTGTTGCTCGCGATCCTCACCGTCTCCTATCGCCAAATCATCTTCGAATACCCGCAAGGAGGCGGCGCCTACATCGTCGCCAAATCCAATCTGGGCACGTGGCCCGGTCTCACGGCCGCGGCAGCTCTGATGATCGACTATGTCTTGACGGTCGCCGTCAGCGTGGCGGCCGGCATTGCCGCCGTGACCTCGGCCATCCCAGCCCTGTTTCCTCACCGAGAGGCCATCTGCCTGATCGCCATCCTCACGGTCCTGGTCGTGAATCTACGCGGCGTGCGGGAATCAGGCCGCGTCTTTGCTGTGCCGACCTACCTCTTTATCGCCGCCCTCTCGGTCATGATTGTCGCGGGCCTCTGGCAAATTATGCTTGGCCGCACGCCGAGCACGGTGATCACCGCCACATCGAAACCGAGCGGCACGGAAGGCCTGACGTTGTTTCTTATTCTGCGCGCCTTCGCGTCCGGCTGTACCGCCCTGACGGGTGTCGAGGTCATTTCCAACGGCGTGTCCGCCTTCAAGAAGCCGGAACCTCGCAACGCTGCGCTGACGATGCTCGGCATGGCCGCCATCTTGGGCAGTCTCTTTCTCGGCATCACGGTGCTGGCCTACCACTTCGGCGTGCTGCCCAAAGAAGATGAAACGGTCGTGTCCCAGATTGCACGGGCTATCTTCGGGGAAGGGGCGTTCTACTACCTCATCCAAGCCTCGACCATGTTGATCCTGATTCTGGCGGCCAACAGCGCATTTGCGGGATTTCCGCGCCTGGCATCCATTCTGGCCCGAGACGGCTACATGCCGCATCAAATGGCCATAATGGGCGATCGCCTGGTGTTCTCCAACGGGGTCATCATTCTGGGCTTTTTCTCGTGCCTGCTGATCGTCCTCTTCCGAGGAAATACGCACGCCTTGATTCCCCTCTACGCCGTCGGGGTTTTTCTGTCCTTCACTCTGTCGCAAGCCGGCATGGTCAAGCGGTGGCTCACGAAGAAAGGACCGCACTGGCGGAAGAAGCTCGCCGTCAATGGGATCGGCGCGCTGACCACGGCCGCGGCCACCGTGATCATCGCCAGCACCAAATTTGTCCACGGGGCCTGGATCGTGATCGTGCTCATCCCGCTGCTGATCATGATGTTTCGCAGCATCCACGCTCACTACCAAGCGGTGGCGGAACAGGTGTCGCTGTCCCGCGATGCCCGGCCGCCGCGCCCGCGCCGCAACATTGTCATCATCCCGATCGGCGGGGTGAACCGGGCCGTCGTGCGGGCCGTGGATTACGCCCGGAGCCGGGGCGGCGACGTCCGCGCTGTGCTCGTCGATGTCGACAAGGAAGAAACGGCGTTGGTGGAAACCAAGTGGGCGCAATGGGGCTGCGGCGTCCCGCTCATCGTCCTGCCCTCGCCCTATCGCTCCATCCTGGGCGCGCTGCTGCACTACATCGAGGAACTCTTAGAGAAAGACCCGGATTGCTGGATCACCGTCGTGGTGCCGGAGATTCTCCCGGCGCGCTGGTGGCAGAACATCTTGCACAATCAGCGGGCGCTGCTCCTCAAAGCCGCGCTCCTGTTCAAAGATCGCGTCATCCTCACCGACGTGCCCTTCCATTTGACGAGGTGAACATGAACCTACATCTTTTTTGCCTTTCTACTTTTGCCTTTTTCCTTTCCTGGCCGGGCCAGACGCTGGCGTTCAAGATCGTGAATCCGGCGGAGGGCGCCGCGCTGCAATCCGGGCAGACGATTACCGCGAAGGTGGATCTGGGATCGGACAGCGGCATCGTAAAAGTCCGCTACTACTGGTATCCCGAACAGGCCGAGACGCTCGTCCAGCAGGAAGAAATCGAAGGTGGCCCGCCGCAACAAGAAAAAATCGCCGACGATCGCTTCTTCCAGCGGGACAGCATTACAGGCGCCCCCGTCGTGGCCCTGGCCTCATTGTCGTCCGGTTCCGACCAGGACCCTCCGTTTGGCGGCGCGCTGAAAGTGCCCAAGGAAGCCATCGGCCCCACCAGGTTGCTTGCCGTCGCCGAGATCTCGCGGGGCCGGCTGGGCACCCGCACGATGTTCGACGAAGTCATCGTGAACGTGGATCCGCCAGCCGAGCTGCAGACGATCGATTTCGAGACCGACAAGCCGCTGTTGCTCGGACGGGCTGGCCAGTCGGCCGCCTTTGGGCACGTCGATTCGTTGGGCAAGATCTTTGAGCTGCCCGTCGTCGGCGAATTCGCCGACGGTATCACCCGACCCATCACCTCTCCCGCGACCGGTACGACGTATCACTCCTCGAACGACAAGGTGATCAAAGTGCTGCGCGACGGCATGCTGCAGATCGTCGGCAACGGCAAGACCGCCATCACTGTGGCCAATCGCGGGAAGCAGGCGCAGCTCGACGTGGAAGTCAACGTGAACGAGGAGCCGAACGAGCCGCCGATCGCGGATGCGGGCCCCAACAAGACCGTGAAGGCCGGGACGAAGGTGAAGCTCAGCGGCCTGAGGAGCCGCGACCCCGAAGGCGAGGCGCTCTACTACAGCTGGAGCCAAGTGCGCGGCAGCAAGGTGTCGCTGCTCGACGTCAACGGCCCGGAAGCGTCGTTCCAAGCCCCGCAAGTGTCCGAACCGAGAACCTATCGCTTCAAGCTGCGCGTGACCGACAAGAAAGGGGCGGACAGCCTGCCGGCATATGTGGACGTGACGGTGGAGCCGTAAACGGCTGCTGAAAAAAGCCCCCAGCGGCGTTCTCAGTCGTGTGTCTCCTTGCGGCCTTGCTGGACGGCCTTTTTGAGCAGCCTTGGAGATCAGAAAGAGAACTCACCGCAACATCCCAGGCTCTGCGGTCAAGAATAAGATCTAACCGGTCGCATAACTTGACCCGAAATTTTGCCAGGCGTAGCATTCGAGCACCATGACGGTGCAACGCTCCTTCCAATCGATCCTGCCCCTTCTATCCCTACTCGTTGTTCCTTGTGTCGCGCACGCTGAGATCAAAGTCTTGCCGAAGCAATGGTTCTACAGAAAGCCAAACAGATGGCGCTGGAGCAAGCTGGCACCCATGTCGAGAGCTACACGAAAACCCAGAACCTCGATCTGACCACCGATGAGGTTCAAACTATTGCTGGTGGGGTACTCCAAGTTGAAATTCAGGAGAAGGAGCGTTCGCTGGTCGGTGATGGATTACAGCTCTTCGTCAAAATCAAGGCGACCGTGACGACCGACAAGATGGAAGAACTGGCCCAGCGCATCAAGGGCAAGAACGTGGCAGAGGAGGACAAGAAACTCCAGGACGAGGAAAAGAGCTTTTCTGAATTCCGAAACACGGCGGCGGGTGGGCTTCACGGGTTTGCCCTCACAAATGCTTTCCCCTATGCTGATACTGACGCCGGTACAGAGATGCAGCATTCTCGTGAAGGGAGCGCTCATGGCAACAGTCACAATTTCTCTATCAGATGAAGAAATGCGGCGGCTGGAGGCGCTCGGTAAGCGCGAGGGCTTGACCGTTGAGCAGATGGTGCGCCTTGGCATCAACGACTTCATCAGCCAGCCCGATGATGCATTCCGTGCCGCTGCCAAGCGAGTGATGGAGAAGAACGCCGAACTCTACCGCCGTCTCTCGTGACCCGCTATCTGTCTTTCGCTGAGGTTCTTGAACTCCACAGATCCGTCATCGAACGTTGGGGCGGAGCCAGTGGAATCAGGGACCTCGGCGCTTTGGACTCTGCCCTTGCCCAACCGCGCCAGAGTTTCGCCGGACAAGTGAACTTCGTGCGCCTGTCGACGAGCAGGAAAGGGTCATGCTGGATCTCGTTGCCGGGAACCTTACCCGTGACTCATTCGTAGAATGGGTCACGCAACATACTGTCCTAACGGGACGATAGCCGCTTCTTCCCTATCCAACACTTCAGACCTTCCCCAGCCGCACCGGCCCGTAGGTCATGCGGGCTTGGTGGAGTTCCCTGATGTGGCGTCGCAGGGCCGGACCGAAAGAGGACCGCAGCACGTCGTTCTTGAATCGTCCGGCGTTGCGTTCGACCCGATCGATCGCCTCCGCTAACTGCCCCACTAATCGCCGGCCCGAACCCGTGAGCCAGCCGAGGTGATGGTCGGCATAGTGCAGGTCTTGGAGCGAGTAGCGCACCGACTCCACTTCTTCGAGACACCGGAATCGCGCGCGCTCGAGATCCCGTGCGGTGAGCCCTGCCTTCTTCCACCGCGCCGCCCCGCCGCGGCCTGAGGCCCAGGACGACAGTCGCTCAAACAGCATGGCGCCCATGGTGAACGTGAACGTCGCGTGCAGGATGCCCCGGATCGGCCGCAGGCTCCGCCGCCACGGCGAATAAAAAATCTGTTGGTGATGGTCGCCGTGATACATGACATGCTTGCGCAGCAACAGATTCAGATGGTGGTGGCTGTTTTCGTGGATCAGATCGTCGATCAGATCGAGATTGTCTCGTTCGAAACAGTTGATGAACGACAGCCCCGGCCTATGCCGGTAGCTGAAGCTCACGACCCCCTTCGCCCGCAGCGGAACGAGGCGGGAGGTCAACAGGGCCAGCAAGGCATGCCCTTCAGGCCACGCCTCTTGGATGGTTGCCCACGCCCTGGCGATGCGGTCCACCATCCGCTGCTCCGTGGCGATGAGTCGCGTGGGCTGGCGATCTCTCCCGTACACGAGTGTGGGACCGACGGTCACAGGACCATACGCCGTGTGGGCTGCGACAAGAGGCTCGTGGATCGGCCATTGCCAGGCGCCCTCTCTTCCCCATCCGCTCCAGAGCGGCAAGACTGTCTTTCCCATCTTGACGTTGATGCCGTCCGGCTCGATCTGGAAGGTCACCCGGCCCTGTCGGCGGGCCAGCGCTTGTCGTATCGCGCGCGGGGGAACGCAGTAGGCCCCGGACGAGCCGATGAAGACAGTGCCGGACGGTTCCGCCCGTTCGAAGTCGTCGGCGAGACTCCCCTCCATGGAACAGGATGTCATCTTGTGCTGCCGGCACCATTTGATCGCGATGATCGGATCCAAGAACAGCGCCTCCTGTGTCAGCTCCCGAGCCAGCCGGTCACAGAGTTCCGTCAGGCGTCGCTCCAGCCCCGCGGCACGGGGCCGACCGGAGGGAAAGAGATCGTCCAGGTAGCCGTGCTCAAAAAACGTCTCCTGACATTCGCCGAAGAGCTGGGCCGTGAACTCACGGCGATCCCGCTCGTCCTGCCACTGCCGGAGCACATCGAGAAAGTAGACCAGATCGTTGAGCCCCTCAATCCAGCCAACCACTTTCCAATTGGAATAGGCCTCCAGGTTCAACGCATGATGCAGGAGTTCAAACAGGCCGACCGGCAGATGGAACCGGGCCGTGAACGGCGCATAGTCGACCTGCAGCTCGCGACCGAGGTCCTGCAGCAACCGCCGCATGGACTGGCGGAATTCCTCCCGCAGGTGGACCAGCGGAGCCAGTTCAAGTAATGACATACCAGAAGAGACGCGAGAGACCGTGAGGGTGTTGACTCTAGCTGAGCGAATCGGAGGCCGCAAGGACGAACCGGGCCGGCGTCACGGAGAAGGGGAGTCGGCTGCGGTGGGAACCGCCGCCTCGTGCTCCTAGGCGGCTTTCGCGGGCCGGCGCGCCAACACCGCGGCTGCCCCTGCCGCATCGAGCAACCGTTGGGCGCCCGCCTGTTGAATCAGGCGATGGCGGTGGATCAGCGGATCGACGATGTTGCCGCAGGCCACACAGCGCCATCCTCGCATCCACATCGGGAGGTAACTTTCCTGCAGATCGATCAGATCGTCGTGGACCATGAGACCCTGGCATCTGTTGCAGATCATGGAACGCCTCCTGGTTGTGGCGCCACAGCGTGCCCGCCTATGGACGGAAGCAATGACGATGCCAGCCTCCCCCAGGTCCACCCTTGCGTGATTGCTGAGTGAATCGTACAGTGGCATCGATCGTCGGGCGCGCCATGACACAAAATGTGACCTCGTGGGCCCCATGGGACTGAAAAGCAGTAGGCTGTTGCCTTCACGCCACGCGCTGAACGTCCGCTATGTCATTGACCACTCCGGAGATTGCACAGATCGTTGCTGAAATCTCGCCGGCTGTGCGGGGCGGCTGGATTCAAAAAATTCAGCAACCGGGCGACTTCCTCTTGGTACTGGAGATCCGTGTTCCCGGGCAGACGCATCGTTTGCTTGTCTCCTGTCGCCCCGGAACGGCTCGTCTTCATCTCGTGACTCACCCGCCGCAGAATCCCCCTAGACCGCCCGCCTTCTGTCAATTCTTGCGCGCGCATATCCAGGGCGCCCGGGTGGATGCCATAGGGCAGCACCCCGATGACCGCATCGTCGAGATGCATCTCACGGCGAAAGAAGGTCCTCGCCGGTTGGTGTGCGAGCTCACCGGCAAACGAGCCACCATTCTGTTGGTGGATGCGGCGGGGCGCATTCTTCGGGATATCGGGCAGCATCGCGAGCTCGTCGGCCAGCCTTACACAGCCCCGCCGCGACTCGACAGATCGGTCGAGACCCGCCCGGTGTCCCGATTCGCCGGCTGGCCAGGCAGTCCCTTTCCCCTCTCCGCCGAAATTGAAGCCTCTTATCGGGAGCGGGAAGCCGTTCAGGAGCAGGACGCCGTCAAGACCGCGCAACTCCAGTCCCTTCGGAAAGCCATCAAGAAGGAGCAACGACGAATCGAGGCGTGGCGCGACGATGTGGCCCGCGCGCAGAAGTATCGCGACTACGCCCGCTATGGGGAATTGATCAAGGCGAATCTCGCCTCCATGACGAAAGGCAGCGACCACCTCACCGTGGTGGATTACTTCGATGAGGCCTTACCCAACGTGACGATCCCGCTGGACCGCATGAAGTCCGCGCAGGGCAATATGGACGACTATTTTCGGAAGCACCGGAAGTATCAGGCGGCCGAACGGGAACTGCTGCCTCGCATCGAGCAGGCGGAGCGCCGTCTTGAGCACCTGCGGCAGGAACTGGCGGCCATTGAGCAAGGCACGTGGACGCCTCCCTCCCCATCACCGCGACACCGGCCTCTCACGGAGGCCGCCCGTAGCAGAGCGGCGGGCCGCAGTCGGCCCTCCGGCCCGTTCAAGCGGTTTACCTCGATCGATGGACTCCCCATCTATGTCGGCCGCAACGCCAAAGAGAACGAAGCCTTGACGTTTGGACTAGCCAAGAGCGATGACCTCTGGCTCCACGCGCGGGGCACGCCCGGATCACACGTCGTCGTCCGTTTGAAAAAGGGCACGGACCCGCCCCCCGAAACCTTGCGCGATGCCGCCACCCTGGCTTTGCTCTATAGCGATCTGAAGCGGAGCGGGAAAGGCGACGTGATCTACACGAGACGCAAGTGGGTCAAGAAAGCCAAGGGCCAGGCCCCCGGCGCCGTCACGGTCGTGCAGGAACGATCCTTGTACGTAACCTTGGACAAGAGACGATTGGACGCGCTGAAGGAACGTTCCGAGCCTGCAGAAGGGACAGCCGGAAACCATCTTTCACTCGCCTGAAGCGCAGCCCGGCACTATGATGGATACCGAGGTGATCTGTTATGCCGGATCTACATGCACAGACGAGCGGCGAGGCCCCTACGATCCTCGTGGTGGATGATGAGCCGTCCATCGGCGGACTCTGCAAAGCGCTGCTCCAGCAGGCGGGCTTTCGCGTGCTGCAAGCGGAGGGCAGCTCGGAAGCCCTCAAGATCTGCACCCAGCATGAGGGCCGGATCGATCTGCTCCTGACTGATCTCGTGCTCCCGCCGCCGGATTTCCAATTCGCCTCAGCCGGCAACCCATTCCCCCATGTCCACGGACACGAATTGGCCGCTCGCGCGGCGGCCATCCGCAAGGGCTTGCGCATTATCCTGATGTCCGGGAATCCCGATAAAGAGCTGGCCAGCCATGGGATCAAGCGGGGCACGCTGCCGTTCCTCGCCAAGCCCTTCGAGAAGGACGCGCTGATCCGCCTGGTGCAGGACGTGCTCGCAGCCCCCGCTCCGGCGCTCAACCAGTCGGAGGAACGAAACGCGGGCAGCGAGGTGGAGTGGTTCGACTAGCGCCTCAGGCCCCGCCGCGCATCGCCTCCCCTTGCCGTAGCGAACCTACGTGTGTTCGGTCATAAACCAGCCGGCAATCGACAATCGGCGATGCGACCCCGCCGTCTCGTCCACGCGGCAGACGCGGTGGAATCGCGGCACCGTGAACATCACCAGCGAGCCCGGCCGCGGTTCGATGCAATGGACCGGGAGGAGATCCGGCTGTTCCGCCGTATGGTTGGGCCGTTTGGCGTAAATGATCAGTTCTCCGCCCCAGTCCGAGCGCCACTCTTCATGGAAGTAGGTCACCATGGCGATCCGCCGCAAAGGCGCCGGTCGGCCCCCGGTCGGATGCCCTTGATCGGTGTCGTCGTGAGTCAGGAGACAGTCGCCGGCCGCATAGGAGTAGTAGCTGAATCCCATGTGGCGGCCGACGACGTTGGGGAAGGATTCGATGTACTCGCGGATGCAGGGCAGCTGCAGCCGCGAGAGCAACCGCTGTCCCTGCGGGGGGGCGATCTCCGCCTTGGCCCAATTGCCCGAGTTGGGAAAATCTTCGCGGACCTTCGGCAGCTCCGCCAGGCTCTTCCATCGCGCCCCATGCATCGCCTCTCGGAAGTACTGCCGTTCGTCGGGCGACCAGAAATTCTCGACAACCACGATGGGCGTGTGATGGAAGGACAGCGTCTGGACTTCGGCCGGTCCGGTCAACCGGGCAATGGCATCTCGATTGGACATCACGGGATCTCACCTGCCAAGCCTCACGCATAGATCGAGCCTCCCGCCTGGTGAGGCGGCGGATGTCATGAGAGCTGGATGATTGCGCCAAAAAAAAGGGGCCTTGCTGGCCCCAGCGGAAAATACCACGGCGCCGGCAGCAATCACAAGTAGGCAGCCGCCGACCGAGCGTTCCCGCACAAAACAGCAAGGGCTGCCATCGTGAGATGGCAGCCCTTGCATCAGCACCGGAGGGATCGACCGATTACCAGCGGTCGCGCTTGCCACCGCCGCTGCGGCCGGCGCCTCCGCCGAAGCCTC
>CAZXRB010000021.1:46939-47642 GCA_964642845.1 uncultured Nitrospira sp. | reverse complement strand
GTGCATCGCCGGCGTTTCCGCCGCGATCGTCGAGTCCATCCTGGCGTCCAAGCGGGTGCTCCTGTTGGAAATGCAGTTGACCGAAGCGATCGACGGCTTGGTGAGCGCGCTGCGCGTCGGCATGTCCCTGCCGAAAGCCATCGAGGTCGCGATGCACGAGTCCAAGGCGCCGCTCCGCCGCTACCTCGAAGACATGACGGCCAGACTGCGGTTGGGCGAAGAGGTGCCGGTCATCTTTCGGGATCTGTCGGAGCGCATTCCCCTGGAAAGCGTGCAGCTCTTCTCCTTGACGCTCTCGGCGCAATGGGCGAGCGGCGGCCGCGTCGCCAGTTCGTTGGCCGCGGTCGGCCGGACGATCCGCGACCGGATCGAGGTGTCCCGCCGGGTGCGGGCGCAAGCCGTGGAAGCCCACGTCTCCGTCGCGGCGATGATGGGCATTTCCTATGGACTGGCCTGGATCATGTGGCGGGCGAATCCCAAGTCGTTCGTGGCGTTTGTGACCACCGATTTGGGGCTGTATCTGACGGCCGGCGCGATGGCGCTCCAGGCGCTCGGCATTGTGTGGGTCCGCCATCTCAGCCAGATCCGGTATTGAGGCGACATGACGATGTCCGCGCTGATGCTGTTCGGATTGGCCGTCGCCGGCGCGTCCTGGCTCGCCGTGTCCTGGGCGCTCCGCTATCGCGCCATCGACCTGGTGCGG